>NZ_JBFBGR010000022.1:0-139875 GCF_040684755.1 Streptomyces sp. NPDC089799
GTACTTACCCTCTCGGGCTTTCCTCCGGGCGCTTCCTTCGTTCTTGCGTTTCCGACTCTATCAGATCTTTTCGGACCCGATTTCCTCGGCGCTTTTCGGTTCCGGCGCTTTCGCGCTTTTCCCTTTCGGCGTTTCCGACTCTATCAGTGTTTTTCCGTCTCCCTGACCACCGGCCGCGGAGATGCGGAGGCGATCGAAAAGGATCAAGATCAACTGAAGAAGTTGGGATGCCCGCCGACCGATGTTCATGCGTGATTCACATGACGGGGTCAGGCAGGACTCACGAGTTTACACCCCGGGTTGGGGGCAGGCAAATCGACTGAGGGCGTATGGTCTAGTCCACCGGTCTAGTCCACTAGTCTCCGTCCCGAAGGATGCCGAAGGATGCCGAACGGCACCGCAGGACGCCGCGAAGGACGGAGAAGAGCTGGTCCGGACCGGGTCCAGAACCGGGCTAACCGGTACATCCCTTGCCATATCCTTCTGACGAGTACGCCGTTCGCGACACGCAGTGACGGCGACACCAGCAGCCCCACCCCCTGGGAGGCCCCAATGACCACTGTGACGTCCCCTCTTGCCGGGCGTGCCATCGGACTCGCGGCGGTGCCGGATCCGGTGTTCTCCGGCGCCATGGTGGGACCGGGCACTGCCATCGACCCCGTGCGCGAGCCCTCCGAGGCGGTGTCCCCCGTCGACGGCGTGGTGGTCTCCCTCCACCCGCACGCCTTCGTCGTCGTGACCGGCGAGGGCCACGGTGTCCTCACCCACCTCGGCATCGACACCGTCCAGCTCAACGGCGAGGGCTTCGAGCTGCTCGTGAACAAGGGCGACACCGTGACCCGTGGCCAGGCGGTCATCCGCTGGAACCCCGCCGCGGTCGAAGAGGCCGGCAAGTCCCCGGTCTCCCCCGTCATCGCGCTGGAGGCCACGGCCGACTCCCTCGGCGGCGTCCGGGAGGACGGCGACGTGAAGGCCGGCGACGAACTCTTCGGCTGGCAGTAGCGCTCTGCCGCCGGGGCGCGCCGGCGGTTCGTACATCCATCGCGGCGGGAGGCGTCCGCCGCTCTAGCGGAGACAGGTGAAATGGAGACAACGCTGCGGGGCGTCGGCGTCAGCCACGGTGTCGCGATCGGCGAGGTGCGGCACATGGGGACGGCGGTGCTGGAGCCGCCGGCCAAGCAGATCGCCGCGGAGGAGGCGGAGCGCGAGCAGGGGCGCGCCCGTCAGGCGGTGAAGGCCGTGGCCGCCGACCTGATCGCGCGGGGCCAGCTGGCGGGTGGTGAGGCCCAGCACGTGCTGGAGGCCCAGGCCATGATCGCCGAGGATCCCGAGCTGATGGCGGACGTGGACCGGCGGATCGCCGTCGGCAGCACCGCCGAGCGGGGCATCTACGACGCGTTCGCCGCGTACCGGGAGCTGCTCGCCGGGGCCGGGGAGTACATGGCGGGCCGGGTCGCGGACCTGGACGACGTGCGGAACCGGATCGTGGCGCGGCTGCTGGGCGTGCCGATGCCGGGTGTGCCGGACAGTGACGAGCCGTACGTGCTGATCGCGCGGGACCTGGCGCCGGCCGACACGGCTCTGCTGGACCCGGCGCTGGTGCTCGGTTTCGTGACCGAGGAGGGCGGGCCGACCAGTCACAGCGCGATCCTCGCGCGGGCGCTGGGCGTGCCGGCCGTGGTGGCTCTGCCGGGTGCCGGTGAGCTGGCGGAGGGCACGGTCATTGCGGTGGACGGTTCCACCGGTGAGATCTTCGTCGAGCCCGGTGAGGAGAAGAAGGCCGAGCTCAGGGCGGCCGCGGCGGAGCGGAGGGCGGCGCTGGCGGCATCTTCCGGTCCGGGTGCAACCTCCGACGGCCACAAGGTGCCGCTGCTGGCGAACGTCGGCGGGCCGGCCGACGTGCCGGCGGCGGTGGAGGCCGGTGCCGAGGGCGTGGGCCTGTTCCGTACCGAGTTCCTGTTCCTGGACGACAGCAAGAAGGCGCCGTCCGAGGAGAAGCAGATCGAGTCGTACCGCAAGGTGCTGGAAGCCTTCCCCGAGGGCCGGGTCGTCGTACGGGTGCTGGATGCGGGTGCGGACAAGCCGCTGGACTTCCTGACCCCGGGCGACGAGCCGAACCCGGCGCTGGGCGTGCGCGGTCTGCGCACGCTGCTGGACCACCCGGAGGTGCTGCGGACGCAGCTGACCGCGCTGGCGAAGGCGGCCGAGGGGCTTCCGGTCCACCTGGAGGTGATGGCCCCGATGGTGGCCGACCGGATCGACGCGCGGGCGTTCGCGGACGCGTGCCGGGAGGCGGGTCTGCAGGCGAAGTTCGGCGCGATGGTGGAGATCCCGTCGGCCGCGCTGCGGGCGCGGTCGATCCTCCAGGAGGTCGAGTTCCTGTCGCTGGGCACGAACGACCTGGCCCAGTACACCTTCGCCGCCGACCGTCAGGTGGGTGCGGTGTCACGGCTGCAGGATCCGTGGCAGCCGGCGCTGCTCGACCTGATCGCCCTGTCGGCCGAGGCCGCCCGGGCGGAGGGCAAGAGCTGCGGTGTCTGTGGTGAGGCGGCCTCGGATCCGCTGCTGGCGTGTGTGCTGACCGGTCTGGGTGTCACCTCTCTGTCGATGGGTGCCGCGTCCATTCCCTATGTGCGGGCGGCGCTCTCGAAGCACACGCTGGCGCAGTGCGAGCGGGCCGCTGCGGCGGCGCGTGCGGCGGATTCCGCCGAGGAGGCGCGGCTGGCCGCGCAGGCGGTGCTGTCCGGCGAGTAGCCGGTTTCCCCGGATTCGGGGTTCGTCGGGTCGAGGGGCCTTCGCCGGTGGCGGGGGCCCCTCGGCCGTTCCGTGTCGGTGGGACGGGGCCGGGCTGTGGTGGTCAGTGGTGCGGGTGGGGGATGTCGATCCGGTAGCCCGGGCAGTATTCGACGTCCGGTTCGGGGGCCACGGGCTCGCCGGTGTCGGCGTCGGTGCAGTAGGCGTTGAACACCTCGGCGGCGGAGAGCGGGACGAGCGTGCCGTGGGCCAGGCGCCAGCCGTGCACCCGGTCGGGGAGTCCCCCGCCGCTGCTGCGGAGGACCAGTCCCCCGGTGGTGCCCGGGGCGAGTCCGGCGGCGAGCACGGTCCGGAAGTCGGCGCCGTCCCGGTCGTGGAGGCGTGGCGGTGAGCCGGGTGGCGCCTGGGCGTCGCCGGTGTCGGCGTGAAGCACGGCGACCAGGTGTTCCTCCTCGGCCGGGACGCTGCAGACGAGGTGGTGGTGGCCGGGCCCGGCGCCGGCCAGGAGCTGCCGGAGGACGCGGCCGGCCTGTTCGAAGCAGGCCCGGCCGATGTCCTCGCCGCATTCGGCGCACCGGCCGAGGCCGGCCAGGAGGAGGGTGGCGTACTCCCAGGTGGCCTGGCGGACCGCTTCCTCGACGAGGAGCGGGATCAGTTCGCCGATGGGCTGTCCGGCGTACGGGAGGCCCGCGCCGGCGCCGGCCGGTTCGGCGGTGAAGCGGGTGCGGGCCTCGGGGGTGTCCGGGTCGAGGCCCGTTTCCGCGCAGTAGTGGGCGTATTCCTCGGGGTCGAAGAGGGTGACGGTGGTGTGGATGCCTTCGGCGGCGAGGGATTTCAGGAGTGCGTCGACATGGCCGAGGTATTCCCGGTGGTCCTCGAAGGCGAAGCTGCGGTAGCCGCGCATGGCCGCGAAGTCCTCGGGGTCGGCGAGCAGGCCGACCGTGCTGGGTGCTTCGCGGCGCAGGCCGCGGCGGACTCCCGCCTCGGTCCGGATGCGGGCCCGGATGCGGGTGGCGGTGCCGGTGCGGGTCCGGTTCTTGGACATGGTCCCCCCTGAGTGGCGTGGGGCGCGAGTACGCCCGACTCTTGCTCACCCACCGTAACCATGACCACTGACAGTGACCGCCCCGGCGGTGTCAGGCCCGTCGGGTGCGGGCCAGTTCGGCGTAGAAGCGCAGCAGGTCGAGGTTGTCGACGGAACCCGGGTTGACCGCCTTCTCCAGCGGGGTGCCCTGGAGCAGCCGCTTGACCGGGACCTCGATGCGCTTGCCGGTGAGGGTGTGCGGGATGCCCGGCACCTCGATGACCTCGTCGGGCACGTGCCTCGGGGAGAGCTCGGCACGGATCGTCGACTTGATCCGGTCACGCAGGGCGTCGTCCAGGGTGGCGCCGGGCGCGAGGTGCACGAAGAGCGGCATCCAGTAGCCGCCGTTCGGCTCCTCCAGGCCGATGACCAGGGACTCCTTGATCTCCGGCAGGCGCTCGACGGCCTCGTAGATGTCGGCGGAGCCCATGCGGACGCCCTGCCGGTTCAGGGTGGAGTCGGAGCGGCCGTGGATGATCACGGAGCCGTGGTCGGTGATGGTGATCCAGTCCCCGTGCCGCCAGGCTCCGGGGAACATCTCGAAGTAGCTGTCGCGGTAGCGGCTGCCGTCGGGGTCGTTCCAGAAGCGGATCGGCATCGAGGGCATGGGGTTGGTGACGATCAGCTCGCCGACCTCGCCGGTGAGGGGCTTGCCGGAGGGGTCCCAGGACTGGAGGTCCGTGCCGAGGCAGGCGGCCTGGAGTTCACCGATGTGCACCGGGAGGGTGGGGACGGCGCCGGCGAAGCAGCTGCAGACGTCGGTGCCGCCGCTGACGGAGGCGATCCAGAGGTCCATCGCGCCTTCTGCGAACGCGTCGTGCAGCCAGCGGAACCCGTCGGGCGGGAGCGGGGAGCCGGTGGTGGCCACGCACTTCACGGCGGAGAGGTCGAAGTCCCGGCCGGGGTGCACCTCGGCCTTCTTGCAGGCCATGACGTACGCGGCGGAGGTGCCGTAGAGGGTGGCGCGGGTGCGCTCGGCGATGCGCCACTGGGCGGCGGTGTCGGGGTAGCCGGGGCTGCCGTCGTAGAGGACCACGGTGGTGCCGGTGAGCAGGCCGGAGACGAGGAAGTTCCACATCATCCAGCCGGTGGAGGTGTACCAGAAGAAGCGGTCCTCGGGGCCGAGGTCGCAGTGCAGGCCGATCTGCTTGAGGTGCTCCAGCAGGATGCCGCCCTGGGACTGGACGATGGCCTTGGGCAGCCCGGTGGTGCCGGAGGAGTACAGGACCCACAGCGGGTGGTCGAAGGGGACCTGCTCGAACACCGGCTCGGTGTCGGATGAGGTCAGGGCGGACCACTCCAGGGTGCCTTCGGGGGCGGGCGTGCCGAGCAGCGGGATGTGCACGACGGCGCGCAGGGTGGGGAGCTCGCTGCGGAGCTCGGCGACGGTGTCGCGGCGGTCGTGTTCCTTGCCGCCGTAGCGGTAGCCGTCGACGGTGAACAGGACGACGGGTTCGACCTGCTGGAAGCGGTCGAGGACGCTGCGGGCGCCGAAGTCGGGGGCGCAGGAGGTCCACACTCCGCCGACGGCGGCGGTGGCGAGGAGGGCGACGACTGCCTCGGGGATGTTGGGGAGGTAGCCGCTGATCCGGTCGCCGGGGCGGACGCCGAGGGCGCGCAGTTCGGCGGCGAGGGAGCCGACCTGTCGGCGGAGCTCGGCCCAGGTGACGGGCACCGGGTCGTGGGTCTCGTCGACGTGGAGCAGGGCGGGGGTGCCGGCGCGGGCGGGGTCTCCGGCGGCGCGCAGGGCGTGCTCCGCGTAGTTGAGGGTGGCGCCGGGGAACCACTGGGCACCGGGCATGGAACGGTCGGCGAGGACCTGGGTGGGCGGGGTGGCGAAGCGTACGTCGAACCACTCGGCGACGGCCTGCCAGAAGGCGGGGAGCTCGTCCACGGACCAGCGGTGCAGGGCGGCGTAGCCGCCGTCGGCGGGGGCGCCGTGGTGTTCGGCGGCCCAGGCCTGGAAGGCGGTGATCCGGGCGCTCGCGATCCGTTCGGGGCCCGGGGTCCAGAGGGGGGCGGACTCGGCGGACGGACTGGCTGCGGTCATGGGTCGGCTCCCGGGTGTGCGGCTGCGCGCTTCGTGTGCGTGGCGTCGTGGGCGTGGCTACTGCTGCGTGGGCCGTCGCGCGGTGGGTGGGTGCGCGGGGCCCACAGGGACGATGCCACGTGATCGACTTGCGCACCAGAGCGGTCGGGGGTGGGCGCGCTTGATCCTTTTCCGGGTGAACGGAGGTTGAACGGCGCCCGCTCGGCGGAGGGCCGGTGGCAGGGTGTGCGCATGGACGGTCGGGGTCGTGACATGGGTCGTGAACCGGGGCGGGAGCCGCGCCGGGAACTGCGCCGGGAGCTGTACGAGGATCTGCGCCGGGATCTGGTGCGGGCGGTGAAGGACATCGGTACGGCGCGGGGCCGGCGGGCGTGGCGGGCCGCGCTGCGGCACCGTCGGGCGGACGCGGCCGCGTTCCCGCCGCGCGGGCCGGAGCGGGCGCGGGTGCCGGGGACGCTGGTGGGGGCGGAGCCGCTGCCCGGCGGGGGCGTGCTGCGGTTCGCCCGCTCGGAGCTGCTGGTGCGGGTGACGACGGGCGGTGCGGTGTTCTGGGGCTGGGACGGGGCGGGGCCGCTGCCCTCGTACGCCGTCCAGGGGACCGGGCCGGAGCCGGACGGGCGGGCGGTGCTGGAACCGGACACCGGCGGCGGCTGGCGGGTGGTGTCGGAGCGGGTGACGGTGGCGGTGTCCCGGCACGGCGCGGTGGAGGTGCGCACGCCGGGGGGCACGGTGCTGCGGCGGGAGCTGCCGCCGCGGTGGTGGGAGCCGTCGGTTCCGGCGGCGGGCGGTGATCGGGCTCCGGGCGGCGGCGGGTCGGAGAGGGGCCGGTCCGAGGGCGGGCCGTCGGGGGGCGGCCGGTCGGAGGGGGGCCGGTCGGGGAGCGCCGCGGGCTCGGGTGCCGGGGACGCGGGCATCGCGGACGTGGCCGGGGAAGCAGGGGCTGCGGGCGGCGAGGCACCGACCGGGACGGTGGCGAGCGGCACGGTGCAGAACGGGGCCGAACAGGGCGGGGCCGGACGGAGCCCGGGCGCGCGTTGGCTGCTCCGGTCCGAGGTCCCGGCCGATGCGCGGTTCTTCGGGCTGGGCGGGCGGGCGGCGGGGCCCCGGCTGCGCGACGGGGAGTACCGGCTGTGGAACACCGATCCGCACGGCGGGTTCGGGCCGGGTGACGATCCGCTGTACATCACCATGCCGGTCCAGCTGGTGGTGGCGGACGCCGGAACGCACCTGGTGTTCTACGACGACCCGTGGGACGGCCGGGTGGTGCTGCGCGAGGGCGAGGAGGGCGCGGGCTCGGGCCCGGACCGGCCGGGGGTGAGCGAACTGCGCATGACGGGCGGACCGCTGCGCTGCTGGGTGCTGGTGGGGACGCCGTCCCGGGTGCTGCAGGGCTGGTCGGGGCTGACCGGCGGGGCTGCGGTGCCGCCCGCGTGGGCGCTGGGCCACCAGCACGCGCGGTGGGGGTTCGGGAGCGCCGCGGAGGTGCGCCGCATCGTGGGCGGGTACCGGGAGCGGGGGTTGCCGCTGGCGGCCGTGCACCTGGACATCGACCACTACGACGGGCACCGGGTGTTCACGGTGGACCGGGAGTCCTTCCCGGACCTGCCGGGGCTGGCGCGGGAGCTGGCCGCGGACGGGATCCGGCTGGTGTCGATCGTGGATCCGGCCGTCAAGGCGGAGTCCGGGGTGCCCGGTTCGGTGTACGAGGCGGGGCGTGAGGTGGGCCCGGCGGGGGCGTTCGTACGGGACCCGGCCGGTGAGGAGGTGCGGGGTGAGGTGTGGCCCGGTGAGTGCGTGTACCCGGACTTCACCGATCCGCGGGTGCGGGAGTGGTGGGGCGGGCTGTACGAGGAGCGGCTGAAGAACGGCTTCTCCGGGTTCTGGCACGACATGAACGAGCCGGTGTCCTTCGCCCCGTTCGGGGACGCGACGCTGCCGAGGTCGGCACGGCACGTGCTGGACGGGGCGGGCGGGGACCACCGGGCGGCGCACAACGTGTACGCGCTGGGCATGGCGCAGGCGGGCTGGGAGGGCCTCGTACGGCTGCGGCCGGAGGAGCGGCCGTTCCTGTTCTCCCGGTCGGGGTGGGCGGGGATGCAGCGGTACGGGGGCACCTGGTCGGGGGACGTGGAGAGCAGCTGGGACGGGCTGCGGGCGTCGCTGGCGCTGGTGTTGGGGCTGGGGCTGTGCGGGGTGCCGTACTCGGGGCCGGACGTGGGGGGTTTCGGCGGTTCGCCGTCGCCGGAGCTGTTCGCGCGCTGGTTCCAGCTGGGGGCGTGGCTGCCGCTCTTCCGTACGCACGCGGCGATCTGGGCGGGGCGGCGGGAGCCGTGGGAGTTCGGGCCGGAGGTGCTGGAGGCGGCGCGGGGCGCGCTGGCGGAACGGGAGCGGCTGCGCCCCTACTTCGTGACGCTGGCGCATCTGGCGCGGCGTACGGGGGCGCCGTACGTGCGGCCGGTGTGGTGGGGGGCGCCGGAGGAGCGTGCGCTGCGGGACTGCGAGGACGCGTTCCTGCTGGGGGACGCGCTGCTGGTGGCGCCGGTGCTGGAGCCGGGCGCGGACCGGCGGGCGGTGCGGCTTCCGCGGGGCCGGTGGTACGACACGGCGACGGGGGCGGCGTACGAGGGGCCGGGGCAGGTGCTGCTGGACGCGCCGCTCGGGCGGGTGCCGGTGCTGGCGCGGGCGGGGGCGGTGGTGCCGGTCGTGGGGGGTCTGGAGGTGTGGGCGCCGGCGCGGGGGCGTACGGGGGGCGGGGTGCGGATCTCGGACGGCGGGGAGACCGAGCGGTTCACGGTGCGGTGGGAGGGGGACGTGCTGCGGGTCGCCCTGGAGGACGGCACGCCGGTGCAGGCGGGGGTGACGGTGCGGGGGCTCTAGGGCCGCAGGGGCGGTCCGCTGCGGTGGCCTGAACCGGCCGGGCCCGGTGTGGGAAGGGTGACGGACCGTCGGCAGAATGTCGTGCCATGACCGACCTTCCGGGACATCTGCCCGCCGCTCGACGTACGGGTGACGAGCCCCTGCACCTGTACGGCGCCGAGCACGGGACCGTGCGCGGGTTCTGGGGATGGGCCTACTCGGGCCTGGTGGGCAACACGCTGCGCGGGGCGCTCGCCGAATACATCGTCGCGCTCGCGCTGGGCGTGGCCGACGGGACCCGGGTCGAGTGGGACGCCGTCGACCTGCGCCTGCCGGACGGGCCCCGGGTCGAGGTCAAGTCGGCCGCCTACCTCCAGGAGTGGGCGCAGTCCGCCCCCTCGCCGATCTCCTTCTCGATCGCGCCGGCCGAGGGCTGGGACGCGGTCACCGGGGAGGTCGATCCCCGGCGGCTGCGCCGGGCGGACGTCTACGTCTTCTGTCTGCTGGGCCACCGCGACAAGGCGACGCTGGACCCGCTGGACCTGTCGCAGTGGACCTTCCACGTGTTGCCGACCCGGGTGCTGGACGAGCACAAGCCGGCCCAGAAGACGATCGGCCTGGCCCCGCTGTTGGCGCTGGATCCGGTGGTCACCGACTTCGCCGGGCTGGGTGCGGCGGTGCGGGCGGTGCCGGTGGAGGAGCGGGCCCGCTGAGGACGGCCCGATGGGCGGACCCCTCACCCTAGGGTCGCCCGCGGGTCAGGCGTAGCGGCCCTTGAACCAGGACGTGGCGGCCTGGGTGTGGAGGGGGAAGGCGAGTTCCTCCGGGCTGCGCAGGAGGTGCCAGCCGGTGGTTTCGTCGGTGGGGGTGGATGCGGGCATGGCCTCCGCGCGGCGGGTGGGGAGGAGGCCGAAGAGGCAGAGGTGGCCGCCCGGGGAGCTGAGGACGTCGGCCAGGGCGACCTCGGAGGCTTCGGCCTCGATGCCGGTTTCCTCGCGGAGTTCGCGGACCACGGCGTCGCGCCAGTCCTCGCTGAAGTCGATGAAGCCGCCGGGGAGGGCGGTGCCGCCGAGGGCGGGTTCGATGGTGCGGGTGATGACGACCAGGCCGGTGCCCGCGCTGTCCTCGACCGGGAGGAGGGTGATCGCGACGGGGAGGGGGTTGCGGTAGGCCGTGGTGCCGCAGGCGGCACAGGTGCGGGGCCAGTCCGCGGTGCCGAACGGGTTTCCGCAGGAGGAGCAGTGTGAGTCCTTCACCGGTGTGGGCATGGCGCCATGGTAGGTGAGGGGGGTGAAGTCGGTCCTGGTGTGGGTGGTGTTGGCGGCGGTCACGGGATGGCTCCCGGCGGAACCGGTGGCGCCGCGGGGCGGATTCGTGGTGCCGCAGGGCGGATTCGTGGCGCCGCGGGGCGGGTTCGTGGCGCTGCGGGAGGTGGATCCGAGCATCCGGCAGGACATGCGGTACGCCTCGGAGCGGAACTTCACCGGTGCGGTGGTGCCCGGCTACGAGGAGCCGGTGTGCCTGCTGACCCGGCCGGCGGCCGAGGCCCTGCGGCGGGCGCAGCGCGGCCTGCTGCGGCGCGGCCATTCGCTGAGGGTGTACGACTGTTACCGGCCGCAGCGGGCGGTGGACCGGTTCGTGGAGTGGACGTCGGAGCCGGCGGATCCGGTGCTGCGCGCCCGCCACCATCCCCGGGTCGAGAAGGGCCGGCTGGTGGCGGAGGGGTACATCGCCGCGCGGTCCGGGCACTCGCGCGGGAGTGCGGTGGACGTGACGCTGACCCGGCTCGACGGGCGTGCCCTGGACCTGGGGACGCCGTTCGACTTCTTCGATCCGCTGTCGCACACCGATGCTCCGGGGATCGGCGGGGCGGCCCGGGAGCGGCGGCGGCTGTTGCGGACGGCCCTGGAGGCGGAGGGGTTCGAGAGCCTGCCCGAGGAGTGGTGGCACTTCCGCCTGTCGGACGAACCGTATCCGGAGCGGTACTTCGACTTCCCGGTGCGTTCCGGTGCCGTGCGTGTTCCGCTGCCGGACGGCCCTGAGTAGCGTGCCCCGCATGACGACGCGGGAGTTCGGTTCGTACGAGGAGTTCTGGCCCTACTACGTCGCGATGCACTCGCGGGCAGCGACCCGCTGGGTGCACCTGGCGGGGACCCTGACCGGGCTCGCCGTCACGGCGTACGGGCTGGCGCGGGGACGGAAGCGGTACCTGGCAGCGCTGCCGCTCTTCGGGTACGGGACGGCCTGGCCGGCGCACTTCCTCATCGAGGGCAACAACCCGGCGACCTTCGGGCATCCGGCCTGGTCGCTGCGCGGGGACGCGGCGATGATCCGGATGATGCTGGCCGGGCGGGACGCCGAGCTGGCCGCGATCGCGGAGAAGTGGCTCGCCGACAACCCGTGACCGGGGTGCTCCTCCCGTGCCAGACTGGAACCGCCATCTGACTGATCGTCAGATTCGGGTTCGGTTTCCGGGAGGGGTTTTGGAACGCTCGCGCACACCCGTCGTCGGCGGGTGGTTCACGGAGGACGGGCCCGGCGGCGAGTTCCGCCTGCTCGGCACCCGCTGCTCCGCCTGTGGTTCGGTGTTCTTCCCCCGGGAGGACACCTTCTGCCGGAACCCCGCCTGCGGGGGCGGCGACCTGGCCGAGGTGCCGCTGTCCCGGCGGGGCCGGGTCTGGTCCTACACCGACGGCCGGTACCGGCCGCCGGCGCCGTACGTCTCCGACCCCGACGCGCCCTGGGAGCCGTACGCCCTGGTCGCGGTGGAGCTGGCGGCCGAGCGGATGGTGGTGCTGGGGCAGGCGGTGCCGGGCGTGACGGTCGCGGACCTCGCGGTCGGCATGGAGGTGGAGGTGGTCCCCGGGGTGCTCAACGAGGAGGCGGACACCGGGACCGTGTGGACGACCTGGCACTTCCGGCCCGTGGGGGTGGAGGCATGAGCGGGGCGGGCACGGACGTCGCGGTGCTCGGCGCGGGCATGCACCCGTGGGGCAAGTGGGGCCGGAGCTTCGTCACCTACGGCACGGCGGCGGCACGTGCGGCGCTCGCCGACGCGGGTCTGGAGTGGACCGACGTCGGCTCGGTCGTCGGGGCCGACACCGTCCGCTCCGGCTATCCGGGCTACGTGGCCGGGGCGACCTTCGCCCAGGCCCTGGGCTGGCAGGGCGCGCGGGTGACCAGCGTGTACGCCGCCTGCGCCTCGGGCGCCCAGGCGATCGGCACGGCCCGGGCGCAGATCCTGGCCGGGCTGGCCGACGTGGTGCTGGTGGTGGGCGCGGACGCGGCGCCCAAGGGGTTCTTCGCCCCGGCCGGCGGGGACCGGCCCGACGACCCCGACTGGCTGCGCTTCCGGGTGCTGGGGGCCACCAACCCGGCGTACTTCGGGCTGTTCGCGCGGCGCCGGATGGCGGTGTACGGGGACACGCAGGAGGACTTCGCCCTGGTGAAGGTGAAGAACGCGGCCGCCGGGGCCCTCAACCCGCTGGCCCGGTACCGCAAGGCGGTGACCGCCGAGGAGGTGGCGGCCTCGGCGGTGGTCGCCGATCCGCTGCGGCTCCTGGACATCTGCGCGACCTCGGACGGGGCGGCCGCGCTGGTGCTGTGCAGCCTGGACTTCGCGCGCTCGCGCGGGGTGTCCGATCCGGTGCGGATCCGGGCGGTGTCCACGGTGACGCCGACGTACCCGCGGACGGTGCCGGACCTTCCGGACATCGCGACGGACTCGGCCGTGGCGGTCGCCCCGGCCGGCGGTTCGCACCGGGCGTCGATCGCGCGTGCCGCGTACGAGGAGGCCGGACTCGGTCCGGAGGACCTGTCGCTCGCCGAGGTGTACGACCTGTCCACCGCGCTGGAGCTGGAGTGGTACGAGGACATCGGGCTGTGCGGTGCGGGTGAGGGCGCCAAGCTGGTGCGGGAGGGGGCGACGGCGCTCGGCGGCCGGATCCCCGTCAACGCCAGCGGCGGACTGGCCTCGTTCGGCGAGGCGGTGCCGGCGCAGGCCATCGCCCAGGTGTGCGAGCTGACCTGGCAGCTGCGCGGGACGGCCGGGGAGCGGCAGGTTCCGGGGGCGCGTGCCGGGATCACCGCCAACCAGGGGCTGTTCGGGCACGGTTCGGCCGTGATCGCGGTCCGGTGAGCGGCGGCCGGAAGTCCCGTACGGCCTGAACAGGCGGTGCTGTCCGGATGCTTGACGCGCCCGGACGGCAGGTTCACACTGCCTCCACAGTCCCCCACGAGAGCTGCGGCCCGTACCCCAGTCGGCGGGGGTACGGGCCGCCTCCACGCGGCTCGCGGCCGCCTACGTGTGGGCCGGCCGGCGGCGGTCTCGGGCCACGGACCTGGCGTGCTGGACCACCCCGACCAGGATCTCCTTGACCGACTCGCGGTCGCGGGCGTCGCAGAGCAGCACCGGGACGTCCGGGTCCAGGTCCAGCGCCTCCCGGATGCTGTCGGCCGAGTAGTGGTCGGCGCCGTCGAAGCAGTTGACCGCGACCAGGAAGGGGATGTCGCGCCGCTCGAAGTAGTCGACCGCCGCGAAGCAGTCCTCCAGCCGGCGCGTGTCGGCGAGCACCACCGAGCCGAGCGCGCCCTGGGCGAGCTCGTCCCACAGGAACCAGAAACGGTCCTGGCCGGGCGTCCCGAACAGGTACAGGACCAGGTCCTCGCGCAGGGTGATGCGGCCGAAGTCCATGGCCACCGTGGTGGTGTTCTTGGCTTCCACCCCCGCGGTGTCGTCGATGTCCCGGCCCGGCTCGGAGAGGACTTCCTCCGTGCGCAGCGGTCTGATCTCGCTGACGGCGCTGACCAGCGTGGTCTTGCCCACGCCGAATCCGCCCGCGACGAGGATCTTCAGGGTCAGCGGCTCGACCGGCGGCACCGCGTACATGCCGTTGGTGCGGCTAGAGCGCCCGAAGGCCATCGATCACCTCACGCAGAATGGATTCGTCCGGGAGTTCGGCGGGCGGGACCGGCCGGGTCACGTGGACCAGCTCGTCGTCGACGAGATCACCGATCAGCACCCTGACCACCCCGATGGGCAGGTCGAGCTCCGCCGCGAGTTCGGCGACCGACTGGGGCCGCTCGCGGCACAGTTCGAGGATGTGGGCGTGCTCCGGGGACAGGGTGAGGTCCCAGGCGGGGTCGTCGGCCGCGGGTTCGGCGACGACGAGGGCGATGAGGTCCAGCCGGTGCTGCTCCGCGTGGCTGGTCCGGCCCCGGGTCATCGCGTACGGGCGCACCACCGGGCCGGCGTCGTCGTCGAACCAGTGGGCGTGCCCGGCGGGACTGTCGTCCACCGCGACGGCGGCATCGGGCTCGGCGGCGACCCCGGGCACGGCGGCTTCCGCCGGGAGGGCTTCGGCCGCCGTGCCCTCGGCCACCCCGTCCGGGCCGTGGGCGGGCCTCCGGCTCGCATCGCTCATGCCGTCCGGTTTCACCCTGCCGATGCCTGCCCGGAGCGCGGGGCGGTCGCCAGGTGGTCACCCACGCGCTTGACCATCAGGGTCATCTCGTAGGCGACCTGGCCCACGTCGGAGTCGGCGTCGGCCAGCACGGCCAGGCAGCTGCCGTCACCGGCGGCCATCACGAAGAGGAACGCCTCGTCGAGCTCGACCATGGTCTGGCGGACGCTGCCGGACTCGAAGTGGCGGCCGACGCCCTTGGCCAGGCTGTGGAAGCCGGAGGCGACGGCGGCCAGGTGCTCGCTGTCCTCGCGGGTCAGCTCCTTGGAGCTGCCGGTGGGCAGCCCGTCGCCGGAGAGGACCACCGCCTTGCGGATGCTGCCGACCCGGTCGACCAGTTCGTCCAGGAGCCAGTTCAGGTGACCGGGGCCCCGGCCCCGGCTGTCCTGGCCTGCGGTCTGCGATGCGGTCATCGGTCGTCCCCCTCGTTCTCGTTCTCGGGACCGGTCGCGGCTGCGGCTGCGGTGCCGTTCGCGGTCTCGGACTGCTGCTGTGCGTGCTTGTTGCGGCCCGCCGTCCAGCCTCGCTGGAGTGCGGCCATCCGGTTGCGTACGTCCTCGGCGTCGCGGTCGGCGAGCGCGTCCGCGGCCGTCCCGGCCGGTCCGGCGGTCCGCTCCGCCGTCGGCGCGTTCTTCAGCTGGGGCGCCAGGCTGGCCTGGCGGACGCGGCGGGGCAGGGCACCGGGAGCCGAACCGGGCGTCTTCCCGGCGGCCGTTCCGGGAGCCGCCGACGGGCCTGCCGCCGGAACCGCGGCCGGAGCCGTCACGGGCCTCCCCGCGGCCTGTCCGGCGTCCACCGGGGAGCCGGACTGCTTGACCACCGACACGGCCGGCCGGCCGTCGACCCGGCGGCCGTGTTCGGCGACCAGGGTCGGCGTACGGCGCCGCCGCGGCAGCGGTACGGCCCCGGAGGCGCTGCGCGGCGCGTCGAGATGGGCGGCCTCCAGCCGGGCGCTCTCCAGCCGGACCGGACCGGTGGGCGGGAGCTGTTCGCGCTCGGTGCCGCGGGAGGGGGCGGGCTGCAGGGAGCGTTCCGGCGGCCGGTGGCCGAGCAGGGTGCTGCGCGGGAGGCCGCTCGGGGGGGTCTCGTCGTCCAGGGTGGCGATGGCAGGGTGGGCGGGGACCCTGCCGGGGATCTCGTCGAGCGCACCGGCCTCGTCCAGGCCGAGCACGCTGAGCGGGGGCTCCAGCTCCACGGGACCGTCCAGGACGGCGGCCGGGATCGCGCGCCGGGCGGACGTATCGTTTCCGCGGCCGGCGCCGCGGCCGGTGCCGCCCGCCGGGCCGCCCGTGATCGCGGCCTTCGCGGGGCGCTCCAGCCGGAGGCCGGTGCCGTTGGTCTCCGGCGCGTCGGTGAGCAGCGCGGCCGGCAGGAAGACCACCGCGGTGGTGCCGCCGTACGGGCTGGGCTGCAGGGAGACCTTGACGTTGTGCCTCCGGGCGAGCCGGCTGACCACGAACAGGCCGAGCCGGTCGGTGTCGGAGAGGTCGAACTCGGGGGACTCGGCGATCCGGAGGTTGGCGTCGAGCAGGGCCTCCGGGGTCATGCCGAGGCCGCGGTCGTGGATCTCCAGGGTGAAGCCGTTGGCGACCCGCTCGCCGTGCACCGCGACCGCGGTGTGCGGGGGCGAGAACACCGTCGCGTTCTCCAGGAGTTCGGCGATGAGGTGGGTGACGTCGGCGACGGCGGGGCCGGAGATGCCGAGCCGGGCCAGCCGCCGGACCTCGATCCGCTCGTAGTCCTCGACCTCGGCGACGGCCGCCCGTACGACGTCCATGAGCTGGACCGGCTTGCGCCACTGCCGGGACGGGGCCGCGCCGGAGAGGATCACCAGGCCCTCGGCGTGCCGGCGCATGCGGGTGGTCATGTGGTCGAGGCGGAAGAGGTCGGCGAGCTCCTCGGTGTCCTCGGTGCGCCGTTCCATGGTGTCGAGCAGGGTGAGCTGGCGGTGCAGCAGGACCTGGTTGCGGCGGGCGAGGTTGACGAACACCTCGGACACCCCGCGGCGCAGCTCCGCCTGCCGGACGGCGGCCTCGACGGCGGCGCGCTGGAGGGTGTTGAGGGCCTGGCCGACCTGGCCGACCTCGTCCTTCTCGTACTCCAGGCGCGGGGCCTCGGTCTCGACGTCGACCGGCTCGCCGGCGGCGAGGCGCCGCATCACGCTGGGCAGCCGGACGCCGGACGCCTCGTGGGCCTCCTTGCGGAGCCGGGAGAGGTCGCGGATCAGGTCGCGGCCGATTCGGATGGAGAGCACCAGGGAGACGATCAGGGCGACGAAGCCGAGGATGCCGGCGACGGCGGCCTTGACGAGCACCTCCATGGCGACGGGTTCGACGCGCTCCTTGTAGCGGTCGCCCGCGGCGGTGCCCATGGTGGCGAGGATGTCCAGCGCCCGGGTCGACGCCTGGTCCCACTCGGCGGCGGTGGGCGTGCGCGGGTTCTTGACCGCGCCGTTGGCCACGATGCGGGACTCGGCCACGCGCAGCGCACTGGTCTCGGTGCCGCCCCAGTAGCGCTCGAAGCGGTCGCGCTCGGCGGCGGGGAGGATGGCGAGGTTGAACTCGTAGAGCAGGTTGCGGCGGGCGATCTCGTCGGAGACGGCGCGGGAGTCCTCGGCGGTGAACCGCTTGGCGGCGAACGCGGAGGCGATGACGGCGTCCTCGCGGGAGAGGGCCTCCCGGGCGCGGGTGATGCCGACGAGGGCGCGGCCCTGCTTGTCCATCTCGACGTCCTCCAGGGTGTGGAGGTTCATCAGGAAGTCGTAGCAGGGGTCGACGATCCGGTTGTAGAGCTCCAGGGCCTGGTCGGGGTCGAGGGCGGTGCGGTCGACGTTGGCGCGGAGGGTGGAGAGCCCGGCGAACGCCTCGACGATGGAGTCGAGGTGGCGCTTGGTGGTCGGGCTGAGTTCCTCGGAGATGTCGGGGTCGGCGGCGTTCGCGGTGAACCGGCGGACGGCCTCGTCGGTGGCGGTCCGCCGGTCGGCGAGTTCCACGGCGGCGGAGGAGGCGCGCGGGTCGCCGAGCAGGATGAGGCTCTGGCGGCGCTCCTTCTGCACGACCCGGACGACGTCCTCGGCGGGGTAGCCGACCTTGTTGATGACCTCGGCGACGCCCAGCAGCTGGACGGCCTGACGGCCGGTCAGCACGGTGGCGAAGCCCCACAGTGCGGTCAGCGAGATGAGCGGCACGAGGAGCAGCGCCACGATCTTCCGGCGGATGGACTTCCCGCGAAAGCGCATGGGCCCCACAGCCTCCCCCGAGCTCAACCCCGCTGCTGGGGGTCGGTGTTCCGTCAATCAAACGGCGTGAGCCTACTACTGCCGCCGGGCGCCTTCGAAGGCGCGTCCGGACGTTTTCGGCCGGGCCACCGCACGAAGATCACGAGTTGTCCCATAGTTCCCGTCTCCTGCGGCCCGATATGTGGCACATGACACTTGGTGGGGCGTCAGATCCCGTACCCTGATGGATGGCTGGAATTATTCGTTCCGCGAGGGGCGGGGCGGGCCGGCGGGCCGTCCGGGAGAAGTCCGGGCGGCACTTCGGGAATCCTTCGGGCCTTTCGTGCGTCTTTGACGGTGACCGGCGGTGGGAAGGGTCGTAGCGGGGCCGCGAGGTCGTG
Organism: Streptomyces sp. NPDC089799; assembly: GCF_040684755.1. NCBI lineage: Bacteria > Bacillati > Actinomycetota > Actinomycetes > Kitasatosporales > Streptomycetaceae > Streptomyces > Streptomyces sp. NPDC089799. The sequence continues at coordinate 17,825 of NZ_JBFBGR010000022.1, forward strand.
GTGGGGAGTGAGCGGAGCATGGGCAGCGAATACCCCGGAGAGCCGATCAGGCGGGGCCTGTGGGTGGAGGAGCCGGCACGGCGGTACCGGATGCCGGATCCCGTGCGGACGGCGGCCGTGCGGGCGGTGATCATCGCGTCCGTGACGCTGACGCTGTCCACGATCACCTTCTATCTGACGCTGACCGGGTCGTGGCTCGCCTTCCCCGTCATGCTGTGCTCGGTGGCCGGGGTGATCGTGTCGACCTGGGGGGTGCTCGACGTGTGGATCACCCGGCAGGCGTGGCGGCAGCGGCACGGGGTGGTCTCGCAGCCGAGCAGCACGGCGCGGGGGCGCGGGCCGGAGCGGGAGACCGCGGCGGGGCGCGCGGCCGCGCGGGGACCCGTCCCCGCGCCTCCGTCCGCGCCCGTGCCTCCGTCCGCGCCTGCGTCCGTACCCGGACAGCGGGCGACCCGGGAGTCCGGCACGGGGCCGCGGACGGCCCAGGGGGCCGGGACCGGGCAGCCGAGGCCGCTGCGGCGGGCCTGAGCGGCCGGGTCGCGTGATCGGGCCTCGTGATCGGGCCGCGTGGTCGGGCCGGGGCCCGGTTCCCCGGCCTGTGGCGCCCGGAGGCTCGGCGTCCGAGCTCATGACGCGGACGCCGCGATCGTTCCGCGTTCACCGGGGCCGGCCACCGGTCCGCCGGCGAGCCGGAGGACGCCCCTGGGGGCGGAAGCCGGCCGGCGCGGGCGCACCGCGCATGCCCGGGCCGGAGCCCGGTGCAGCCGGCCGGGACGGTGAGCCGCCCGGGCTTCCGGGCCGCGGGGTCAGGCCTCCGCGGGTGCGGGCTGGCTGCGGCGGAACATGCGGGTGGCGGTGATCTCGCCGTGGATGCTCTCGCCCTCGGCCGCCGGCTGCGGCAGACCCGGCCGCAGGTGCTCCTCCACGCTGATGTACTTCAGGCCCGCCCGCAGGTCCGCGTCGTTGCGGAGCCGGATGACGAGCGGGAACTCCGCCAGGGCCGTGGTGTCGAACAGACCCGTGGTGTAGAGCAGCTGCACGCCCAGCGCGTCGGACACCGCACGCTGGAGTTCCAGCAGGTACGTGGCGTTGGCGCGGCCGATCGGGTTGTCGAGGAACAGCGTGCCCGCGTGGCGGTGCCGGTCGCGGCCGCGGTCGTTGCTGCGCAGCGCCGCCATCGTGCAGTACAGGGCGATCGCCGCGGTGAGCAGCTGGCCGCCGGAGAACACGTCGCCCATCTGGCCCACGGGGACCCGCTCGGCGCGCAGTACGGCGTCCGGCTTGAGGATCTCCACGGAGATGCCGCGCGGCTCCAGGGCCGCCTGGACCCCGCGCAGGAGCAGGGACATGCCGTCCCGGCGCCCCTCGCCGAACGAGGCGTTCCGCTTCACCGCGGCGCGGGTGGCCTCGTCGATGACCTCGCCGAGCCGCTCGGTGAGGGTGGCCTGGTCCGGCTCCTCGAAGCGGATCCGGAGGAACTCCTGCCCCGACCACTCCCCCAGCCCCTCCGGCAGCCGGGAGAGCCGCTGGGCGGAGCGCAGGGTGGCCAGCGCGGACTCCACCAGGCCGCGGAGCCGGTCCACGATGCTGTCCCGGTTGCGCTCCAGCTGCGCCAGTTCGTCGGTGAGGACGCGCAGCCGGGGCGCGAACGCCGCGGCCCAGGCGGCCGCGTGCTCGGGCAGGGCCGAGGCGGGCAGCTCCCGGATCTGCTGGCGCGCCGGGGTGCGCACCGCCTCGTACCGGGTCGCGTTGGCGTGCCGGACGAGGACGTCGCTCGCCTCGCGCACCGCGGACTCGGCGGCGGACAGGTCTCCGGAGCAGCCGCGCAGGGACCGGCGGGCCTCGGCGGCGGACTGCCGGGCCTCCTCCAGGGCCCCCGGGTACGGGGTGTGGTCCTGGTCGTCGTCCTCGTGCGGGGTGTTGTCCCGGAGCAGGTCGCGGAGCAGGGCCGCGGTCTCGTCGAAGCCTGCGGCGCCGTCCTCGGCGGCGCGGTGGGCGCGCAGCAGCTCGCCGTGGGCGGCGCGGGCCGTCTCCACGGCGGCGGTGTGGGCGGCGAGCTGGGCGGTGGAGGAACGCAGCAGGGCCTGGGCCCGCTCGACGTCCTCGGGGACCAGCTCTTCGGGGAGTTCCGCGTGGGCCTCGCCGTCCGCCGGAGCATGGCGCTCCGCTTCGCCGCGCAGCCGGCCCAGCTGCTCGCTGGCCGTGTTGGCGCGGGACTCCAGCATCTGGACCAGGGACTCGGCGCGGGCCGCGGCGGCCTGCCGGGACGGGCCGTCGGCTCCGTCGGTGCTCTCCAGGAGCTGGGCGGCGCGGGTGCGCACCTTGTTGGTGAGGCGGTCGAGTTCGGCGAGGGCGGCGCTCTCGTCGCTCTCCGCGCGGGCCTGTTCGGCGCGCAGGTCGGCGCCGACGCCCACCTTCTCGTACAGCTGGGAGGCGGCCCGGTAGGCCTCGCGGAGGTCGGGCAGCGGGGTCCTGGCGGCGCCCTCCGCCTCGTCCGGCAGGCTCTCGGGGGCACCGGCGATCTCGGCCCGCTCGGCCCGCAGGGCGCGGGCGGTGCGGCGGGCGTCGTCGGCGGCCCGCTGGGCGGCGCGGCGGTCCTCGTCGGCGGCCCGGGCGCGCTCCAGGCAGACCTCGGCCCGGGCCTCGGACTCGGCGGCGTCGTCGGCGAGTTCGCGGACCTTGACCTGCCAGCCGGCCCGCTCGCGGAGCCGGAACGCGAGCCCGGCGAGGGCGTCGGCGGCCCGGCGGGCGCGCTGGGCGGTTTCCTGGCGCTCGTCGCGGACCCGGGTGGCGTCGGCGGCGGCCTCCTCGGCCTCGGCGCGGACCGTACGGGCCTCCGCGAGCTCTGCCTCGGACTCCTCGGCGAACGCGTGGGCGGCCGCCGCGTGTTCGGCGAGCTCGGTGAGCCGGCCGGCCGGGCAGCCGGTGCGCCAGGAGGTCAGCCGGGCGGCGAGCTCGCGGTCGCCGGCGAGGCGGGCGGCGAGCTCGCGGATCTCGGTGTCGCGTTCCCCGGCCCGGGTGCGCAGCGCCTGGCGCTCCTCGTCGGCGGCGTGCTCGTCGTGCATGGCCGGGTTCGGCGGCACCAGGAAGACCCCGGTGTCGGATTCCGGTCCGGCCGGCGGTACGGGGGCCAGCAGCGCGGCGGCGGTGCCGACGGCCACGGCGGAGCGGGGCAGCAGGGCGGCGGCGCCGAGGACCTCGCGGGCGCGTGCGTGGGTGTCGGGGTCGGTGATGACCACGCCGTCGACGAGCTCGGGGCGTGCGGCGAGCACGGCCGCGTGGTCGGCGGGCGCGACGGACTGGGCGAGGTAGCGCCAGCCGGGCAGGGCGGGGATGCCGTGCTCGGCGAGGTACTCGACGGTGGCGAGCACGTCCGGGCCGGGCGGCAGCAGCCCGCCGTCGCCGAGCGCGCCGAGGATCCGGGCGTCGTCGGCGGCGGCCGTGCGCAGGTCGAACAGCCGGCTCTCGGCGGCGGCGACCCGGTCGTTCAGCAGGGTGCGCAGGTCCTCGGCGTTCCGGTCGAGGTCCTCGGCGGTGAGTCCGCCGGCGGCGGCCGTCCCGTCGTCCGCCCCGGGCGCGTCCGGCCCGGCCCCGTCCGTTCCGTGCGCGTCCGCGGCCGTACGGGGGCGCGGTACGGCGGAGGATGCCGGGGCCCCGGGCAGGCCGAGCAGGTCGGCCAGGCGCGGGGACTCCGCGAGGGAGGCGGCCGTACGGAGCTCCGTCGCGTGCGCGTTCTCCGCGGCGGCGGCCGCATCGGCGGCGCGGGCCGCGGTCAGCTCGGCGCGGGCCTCCGCGGCGGCTGCCCCGCGGGCGGCCTCGGCGGCCGTACGGGCGGCCTCGCGGGCCTCGTCCCAGGCGGCGACGGCGGTCTTCTCGGCGTCGCTCGCGGCGAGCGCGGCCCGGGCCGGGTCGGCGTCGGGGGCGGAGTCGTCCAGCCAGCCGGCCCGGACGGCCTCGGCGGTCTCCTGCTCGACCTCGGCGAGCCGGGCCCGCAGGTGCTCGGACTCGCTGCGGGCGCGCTGGGCTGCGGTCGCGGCGGCGGTGGCGTCGCGGTGCGCGGTCTCGGCGGTGTCCTGGAGGGCGGCGGAGCGCTCCTCCTCCTCGTTGGCGAGGCGTTCGCCGTTCTCGGCGGCCGTGTGCAGGGCCCGTACGAGTGCGGCGGCGGCACCGGCGCGGGCGGCCAGCGCGGGGGCGGCGTCCCGTTCGGCCTCGCGGATGGCGGCGGCGACCCGGGCCGAGCGGTCGGCGGCGGCCCGGTGCCGGAGCACGGACTCGGCGGCCTGCCAGGCCGAGTGCAGGGTGCGGGCCTCCAGCAGCTCGCGGCGCTGCGCCGCGGCCGCCTTCTCCGCCACCGTCAGCGCCAGCGAGGCGTGCCGGTAGGCGAGTTCGGCGGCGATGGCGGCGCTGCGGTCACGGGCCGCCTCGGCCGCGGTGACCTCGTGGGCGGCGGTGGTCACCCGCTGGGCGAGGTCCGCGGCGCGGGCCCGCTCCTCGCCGGCGCGGGCGGACAGCCGGCGGGCGAGGGTACGGGTCCGGCGTTCGGCACCGGCGTGCACGTCGCGGGCGCGGGCGCGGCCCTGTGCCGCCTCCACGATGCGGGTCAGCAGGTCCACCGAGCCGGCCGTGAAGTCCCGTTCGGCCATCAGCTCGGCGCGGCGGCCCAGCTTGTTGCCGAAGCCGTGGACGAGGTCGGCGAGGCCGTCGGTGTCGCGGGTGTCGGTGACGGCGCGCAGCAGCAGGTCGGTGAAGTCGGAGTCCTTCTTCACGGCGAACAGGCCGGCCGCCTCGCCCTCGTCGGCGTTCATCTCCCGCTGGTAGCGGAAGAGCTCGGGGTCCAGGCCGAGCTCGCCGAGGTGCTCGTTCCAGCGGTCGTGGATCTCCTCCCAGCAGACCTCCAGGTGCGGGTACGCCTTGCCCGCCTCGGTGATCGCGTCGCGGAAGCCCTTCATGGTGCGGCGCCGGCCCTGGGCGCCGGAGGAGCCCTCGACGGGCGGCCGGACGGCGGTGGACTCGGCGACGGGGAGGTTGTCCAGGCTCAGACCGGGGCCGGGGCGGAAGGAGTACCAGGCCTCGGCGAACTTGCGGGGGTCGTTGGAGACCTGGCGGCCGCGCCACTCGCTGACCTTGCCGACCACGACGCACTCGCCGGTCTGGGTGTGCTGCCACTCCAGGGCCACGTGACCGCAGTCCTCGGCCAGCAGGAACTTGCGGAGCACACCGGAGCTGGCGCCGCCGAGGGTGTTGCGGTGGCCGGGCAGCATCACCGAGAAGATCAGCTTGAGGAGGACGGACTTGCCGCCGCCGTTCTCCAGGAACAGCACGCCGGCGGGGGCCGGGCGGCGCGGCGGCCCGGTGGGCTCCTCCTCGAAGAACTCCGCCTGGGTGGGTGCCGGATGGGGCACCGGCCGGCCGACCCCGCGCAGGTCGAGCACGGTGTCGGCGTAGCGCGCACCGGCGGGACCGATGGAGTAGAGGCGGATCCGGGACAGCTCGTACATGGCGGCGGGCTCTCGTTGGGGTTCGTGCGTGTGCGGGTGCGGGTGCGGGTCAGGCGTGGAACGGGAGGCCGGCGTCGGCCACCAGGTCCAGGTCCTCGCCCTCGGGCGGCGGCAGCAGGCTCGCGGAGCCGTCGCTGACGGCCACCACGCCGAGTTCGAGGAGCTCGGCCATCGCGGCGCTGCCTGCCATGTCGCGGACCTGCAGCTGGTAGCGGGGGGTGGTGCGGTAGGTGCCGCCGGCGTCGTCCCCGGTGCGCTGCAGGAAGCCCGAGTCGGTGAGGAAGGCGACGGCCTTGCCGACGATGCCGGTGGTGGAGCCGGCCAGGCGGCGGGCGTCCTTGGTGGCGCCGGTCGCGCTGCGGCGGGCGTAGACCCGCCAGGCGGCCTCCAGGCCGGGGGTGCCGGTCTCCGGGTCGGTGTTCTCGCCGAGTTCCTCGGCGCGCTCCTCCAGGCGGCGGCACGCCTGCCGGACGAAGGCGTCGACCCCGTTGACGGTGATCCGGCCGATGTAGCCGTCGTCGGCGAGGTCCTCGGGGCGGGGGAAGGCGAGGGCGGCGACGGCGAGGTGGGCGAGGCCGTGCAGGAAGCGGTCGCCGCCGTCGGCGGAGGTGCGGCGGGCGTAGTCGCCCATCCGGACGGCGAACACGGAGTCCTCACCGGCGGCGACGGCCATGCCGGCCCTCGGGGAGACCTCCAGCACGACCAGGCCGAGCCCGGTGGCCACGGCGTCGGCCAGGCGGGCGAAGGCGGGGGCCTCGCGGTAGCGGCGCAGGAGCTCGGCGTATTCGGCGTCGCGGGCCGGGAGCAGCTTGGGCTGCAGGCCGTACGCCACCAGCCGGGCCGCGTCCGCGGCGTCGGCGGGAGTCACGTGGGCGCCGGCCGGGGCCGCCGCCCGGTCCGGGGCGGGGGCCGACGGCACGTCGGGCTCGCTCCACGCGGGGTACTCGGCGTGGGTCTCGCTCACGGCTGGGGCTCCTTGGCGGTGGTGGGCTGTGCGGTGCGCCGGTGCGGCGCGCGGGAAATCGGGAGGGCTGCGGGGCGCGGGCCGGTGTCGGTCGGGCCGGTGCGGCGGGCGGTCATGCCGCCTCCGTGCGGTCCGCGGCCATGCCCGCGGCATCGAGCAGGGCTGTGCCCACGATCAGGTCGGCGCCGCCGAACTCGGGGTCCTCCAGCACCGTGCCGTCGTCCACCGCGAACAGCAGCCGCTCCTCGCCCTGCCGGTACGCGGTGCCGACGGCCGGGCTCGCCGCGTGTACGGCGAGCAGCGCGACCAGGTACGGGAGGTCCGGGTCCCGCAGCCGGGCCTCGGCGAGCAGGCCGGAGAGGCGGCGCGGGGCGTCGTGGGGCAGGTCGAGCAGCTCCATGGCGGAGGCGAGCTGCTCCTCGCTGAACCGGCTGTCGTCCGGGGTGGCGATGAGGTCGGGCTCGGGCATCTCGGCACCGAGGTGCTCCCGCTCCAGCGGCGGGGTGAGCAGTATCTCGACGAGGTCGGCGACCCGGACGGAGACGGGGGTGCGCAGGCCGGTGCCGGCCGCGAAGAAGGCGTCGGTGACCCGGGTGGCCTCCTCCAGCGGCAGGGGCAGTACCGGCGCGACCAGCTGCCCGTACAGGTCGATGCCGGAGCGCGGCGCGGCCGGGGCGAACGCCTGGCGGTCCTGCTCGGCACGGAACAGCGGGCCGGCCTCCAGCAGCCGCGACTGCAGCTGGGTGTGGCGGCGGATGCAGTCCTTGACGATGTCGACCAGCTCGGCGGCCCGCCGCTTGTTGTCCGGGTCCTCCGCCTCGTCGCGGGCCTTGCGGATGTTGGTCAGGATCGCGTTCTCGTGGCGGTACCGGTCGGCGACGTGGTCCAGCGCCTCGGCGATCATGTCCGGCACGGCCTGCAACCAGTCCACCGCGCGGACGTTGCGCCGGGTGGCCTCCAGGGTGCGGCGCAGGGTCTCGGCGTACTGCACCGTCCGGTAGCGGGCCTGCTCGGCGGCGAGCTGGGCGTCCGCCAGCCGGCCGCGGCTGATCAGCACCTCCAGCTTGACCTCGGCGGCGATCTGGGCGCTGGTGACGTCCGTGTCCAGGGCGCCGACCAGCACGTTGACGGCCTCGTCGGTGGTCCGGAGGTAGACGGCGCCGCCGTACCCCGGGACCTCCTCGATCAGCTTGAAGTCGTAGTCGCGGCGAACATAGACACCATCGGCCCCGAAGGTGCCGTAGACCGCGCGGAAGCCCCGGTCCACGCTGCCGACGTTGATCAGGTTCTCCAGGACCCAGCGGGCCACCCGCTCGTGCTCGGCGGCCGGGCGCCGCGGGGCCTGCGCGGCGATGCGCGGCAGCAGCCTGGCCACTATCTGGTCGTGGTCGGCTCCGGTGTCGAAGTCCATGTTCAGCGTGACGAGGTCGATGGCGGCGAGGGCCACCTCGGCCATGGCGTAGACCCCGTACTCGCCGGCCAGATTGGCCTTGCGGGCGTCCAGGTCGTGCAGCGGGGCCGTGCACGCGAGCGCCCGGAGCCGCCGCGCCAGGCCCTCGTCGGCGGCCGGGCCCGGTGCCGGGGACGGGAGGGTCTTCGCCGGGGCAGGAAACGTCACGACGGAAAGATTAGGCGGTCGCACCGACAACCACCCAAACGGCGCGGTTCGGTCCTGGCGCTACGCTCACCGCATGGCTTCCATGATCACACCCACGCCCCCGGTAGTCGGCCCCGTCGACCTCAACGCCGACCTGGGTGAGGGCTTCGGACGCTGGACGCTCACCGACGACGAGGCCCTCCTGTCCGTGGTCACCAGCGCGAACGTGGCCTGCGGCTTCCATGCGGGCGACCCGTCCATCATGCGCCGGGTCTGCGAACTGGCCGCCGAGCGGAACGTACGCATCGGCGCCCAGGTCTCCTACCGCGACCTGGCCGGCTTCGGCCGCCGCTCCATGGACGTCCCCCCGGACGAGCTGGCCGCCGAGATCGCCTACCAGATCGGCGCCCTGGACGTCTTCGCCCGCGCCGCCGGGTCCCGGGTGTCGTACGTGAAGCCGCACGGCGCGCTCTACAACCGGACGGTCCACGACGCCGCGCAGGCCGCCGCGGTCGTGGCGGGCGTACGGCTCGCGACCGGCCCGGACGCGGTCCTGCCGGTCCTGGGCCTGCCCGGTTCCCTGCTGCTGGCGGCCGCCGAGGAGGCGGGCCTGCCCGCGGTCCCGGAGGCGTTCGCGGACCGCGCCTACACCCCCGGGGGCACCCTGGTGCCGCGCAGCGAACCCGGCGCGGTCCTGCACGACCCGGACGCGGTCGTGGAGCAGGCCCTGAGGCTGGTCCGGGCGGGCGCGGGGCGCTCCCTCTGCCTGCACGGGGACACACCCGGAGCCGCCGCGCTCTCGCTGCGCGTCCGGCGGGCGCTGGAGGCGGACGGGATCCGGGTGGAGCCGTTCGCGGAGGCGTCGGCGTGAGGATCCTGCCGATGGGGGCCACAGCCGTGCTCCTCGAACTGGATTCGGCGGCGGAGGTGGCCGCCGTCCACGCGGAGCTGCTGCGCCGCCGCGAGGAGCTCGGCGGGGTGACGGACATCGTCCCGGCGGCCCGGACGATCCTCCTGGACGGGGTGGACCCCGCCGCGACGGCCCGGATCACCTCCTGGACGATCCCGGAGCTGACCGAACGGGAGGGCCCCGAGGTGACCGTCCCGGTGCGCTTCGACGGCCCCGACCTGGCGGAGGTCGCCGAGATGTGGGGCATGGCAACCGAGCAGGTCCCCCGGGTCGTGTGCACAACCGCCTTCCGGGTGGCGTTCTGCGGCTTCGCACCCGGCTTCGGCTACCTGACCGGCCTGCCCGAGCGCTACCGCGTCCCCCGCCGGTCGACCCCGCGCACGGCCGTGCCGGCCGGGTCGCTGGCCCTGGCCGGCGAGTACGCCGGGGTGTACCCGCGCTCCTCCCCCGGCGGCTGGCAGCTGATCGGGACTGCGGACGCGGTCCTGTGGGACCCGGACCGGGATCCGGCGGCGCTGTTCGCGCCGGGGGTACGGGTGCGCTTCGAGGAGGTGACCGGGTGACGGGCGAGGCGGGCCGGGTGACGCACGGCACCGGCGAGGTGGCGGGCGAGACAGGTGGGGCAACGGACGTGACCGGTCGAGCAGCGAACCGGGCCGATCGGTCACCGAACGAACCCAAGAAGCCGAATCCGGCTCTTCGCACCCTGGAGGTGGTCCGCCCCGGGGCACTCACCACCGTCCAGGACCTCGGCCGTCCCGGTCACGCCCACCTGGGCGTCCCCCGCTCGGGCGCACTGGACGCCCCGGCCCACGCCCTTGCCAACCGCCTGCTGGGCAACGAGAGGGAAGCGGCCGCCCTGGAGACCACCCTGGACGGCGTGACCCTGCGCGCCCACGGTGCGCCGGTGATGGTCGCCGTCACCGGCGCACCGTGCCCGGTGCGGGTGGCCGGGCACCCGGCGCCGTGGGGCGAGCCGGTACGGGTACCCGCCGGCGCGTTGCTGGAGGTGGGCGCCGCGACCCACGGCGTGCGCAGCTACGTCGCGGTCCGGGGCGGCCTCGCAGTGCCCCGGGTGCTGGGAAGCCGCGCGACGGACCTGCTGTCCGGTCTGGGTCCGGCGGTCCTGTCCACAGGGACGGTCCTCCCGGTCGGCTGCGCGGCGGGCCCGCTCACGGCGGCCACGGACGTACTGCCGCTTCCCGCACCACCGGACGAGCTGGTGCTGCCGGTACGGCCGGGCCCGCGGGACGACTGGTTCACGCAGGAGTCGGTGACGGCGCTGACACGCGCGACGTACCGGGTCTCATCGGCTGCGAACCGCATCGGTCTGCGGGTGGAGTCCGGACCCCCGCTGGTCCGCTCCCGCCCTGGCGAACTGGCCAGCGAGGGCATGGTCCTGGGCGCGGTCCAGGTACCCCCGAACGGCCTGCCGGTGGTCTTCCTGGCGGACCACCCGGTCACGGGCGGCTACCCGGTCCTGGGCGTCGTCCCGACATCAGCCCTCCCGAGCGTGGCTCAGGCCCGGCCGGGGGCGGCGGTGCGATTCCGGGTGGTGTAGGGGCGGGTGATTGCGGGGGTGGATGCGCGGGTGGATGCGCGGGTGGGCAACCCCCGCCCCGGCAGGGCTCGGGGGGCGGAGCGGGGCGCGACCGTAGCGCCGTAGCCCCCCAACCCCCAGAAGCACCCGGCCCGCGGCCCCGCCCGGTTGGGGCGGGGCCGCGGGCCGGTGCGTCGGCAGGATCTCTGCCGGAGCCGCGTCAGGCTCTGGGTCGGGCTCTGCGTCAGACCGCCGGTTCCGCGCCGCGGGCCATGCGGTCTCGGACCGCGGACTGGACGTCCTCTTCCTCGGCCGGGTCGGCGGCGAGGCGGCGGAGGCGGTCGGCAACGCGGGAGTCGGCCGTTTCGGCGTGGTGGGCGGCGACCTCGCGGGTGGACTCCTCGCAGTCCCACAGGCACTCGACGGCGAAGCCCGCCGCGAAGGTGGGGTCCGTGGCCGCCAGGGCGCGGGCCGCGCGCCCTCGCAGGTGGGACGAGGAGGTCTCGCGGTAGATGTGGCGCAGCACCGGGGCCGCGCAGCCGATCGCCAGCCGGCCGGTGCCGTCGACCAGGGCGAACAGGGCCTGGGCGTCCGGTCCCTCGGAGCGGACCGTGGCGCGGAGCGCAGAGAGGACCAGGGGTGCGTCCTCCGTGGTGCCGTGCCCGGCGAGCAGGGCCGCGGCGGCGGCGCCCAGGGCGTCGGGCCTGACGGCCCAGGTGCGGGCCCGGGCCACGGCGGAGGGGCCGCACATGCGCCGGTAGGCGGCTACGGCGGGTTCGTCGTCGGCGGCTTCGATGAGGTCGAGGACGGCCGGGTTCTCCGGTTCGTCCAGCACCAGGTGGTGCAGTGCGGTGGCACGGGCGGCCTCGCCGGCGGCGCCGGCGGCCGCGGCGAGGATGCGGGCGCGGTCCTCGGGCACGGCCACGGCGGCCAGGCAGCGGGCGGCCGGGACGTGCAGCGGGGTGCCGCGGCGCAGGCCGTCGGAGGCCCAGTCGAACACGGCCTGCACGCTCCAGCCGGGGCGCGGGCCGTTCGCGGTCATCTGGCGCTGCCAGCGCGAGAAGGAGCCCTGCTCGCGGGCGGCGCGCAGCCGGGACGCGTACTCGGGCAGCGCTTCCCACAGGCTCCACGGACGCGGTTCGTACGCGTCGCGGACGGCGGCGGCCAGCCGCGCCTCGCCCTCGGGCGTGGCGGGGAAACGGGCCAGCACCGGTCCGGCGAGGGCGCGCAGGCCGGCGTCGTCGTCGCGCAGGGCGAGCTCGTCCAGGGCCCAGGCCCAGTTCGCGCCGTGGGCGGCGTAGCGGCGCAGCAGCATCAGCGCGTCGTCGCGGCCGTACGAGGCGAGGTGGCCCAGCACGGACAGGGCGAGCCCGGTGCGGGCCTCGGTCTGCTCCTGCGGCAGGCCGTCGTCGAAGACGTCGTCGGCACAGAAGAGGTGGTTCTCGATGTCGCCGAGCGGGCCGTCGAGGTCCAGGTAGAGCCTGGCGTAGTACAGCGAGCGGTTCTCGACCTGCCAGTCCTGGCGCGGATCGTGCAGCACGCACTGGTTCAGCGCCGTGAGGGCTTCCGTCCGGGGGGCGGCGAGCGCGTGCAGCGTGCCGTCGCCGCGGCCCCGCTGGAGGAGCCCGAGCAGGGTACCGCTCGGAGCTATGACTGGTTCGAACATGGGAATGGCCTCAAATCAAGCTGGGGACGCAACCGGGAATCGGGATTCACAGAGCCGCGTAACAGCATGTGAGGGCGTCCGCCGTCTTGTTCCGCTCGATGTAGACCATTGTCTTCTCTCTTTCGTCGGTGACCGGAGCTCCCCCCGTACCCCGTATCTCGGGGCTCTCTCCTGATCCGACGCCATGATGACCCAGGCGGTTTGTGTGCCGCGACCACATTTACGGCCGCCGTGACCAACCCGGGATCAAGTCGCGATCAGGGCGGAGCCCGGAACGGGCCATCACCGGGCCGTTACCGGCCCGTCACCCCCCGCATTTCCCCCCACGGAAACGGACTACTGCGCTCCGAAGAGTTCGAGCAGGTCCGTCTTGCCGAACATGCGCGCCGTGTCGACGGCGGAAGGGGTGCCGGCGGCGGGGTCGGCGCCCGCGTCGAGCAGGGCCTTGATGACGGCCTCCTGCCCCTTGAAGACGGCTCCGGCGAGCGGGGTCTGGCCCCGGTCGTTGGCCCGGTCGGCCTCGGCGCCGCGCTCGATGAGGGCGGTCACGGTCTCGGCGTGGCCGTGGTAGGCGGCGAGCATGACGAGGGTGTCGCCGCGGTCGTTGGTCAGGTTCGCCGGGGCGCCCGCGTCGAGGTAGGCGACGAGGGTGGCGGTGTCACCCTGCCGGGCCAGGTCGAAGATCTTGGTCGCCAGTTCGATGACGTCCTCGTCCGGGGCGTCCGGGACGTCCTGGGGGTTCTCGCTCACGGTGCCGTACCGCCTTTCACCTGCGTCTTCCGTTCGGATGATGCGACAGCTTACTGGCCGTAACCACCCGTGTGGGGTCCGGCCCCGAAGTGCCGTTCCGGTTCGTCCGCGCAAGTGAAAAATCCGGCAATTCACCCGGATGCACCTGTTGTCGCATTGATACTTCCTGTGAGGTAGGGAGAACTGATGGTGACTGTCCCCACCGTCCCCACTCATCGGGAGAACCTGCCATGGTCCTTTCCATCTCGGGCGTCGTCCTGCTCGGCATCATCTGCTTCCTCTTCTTCAAGAAGGACGGGATGAAGCTGACCCACGCCTTCGTCTGCTCCCTCTTCGGCTTCTTCCTCGCGGGCTCCGCGATCGCGCCGAGCATCACCGCGAGTACGGCGAGCCTCGCCAGCCTGCTCGGCGGCATCAAGCTCTGACCGGCCCCGCCCCTCGCCGTATCCACAACTCCAGGAGACGCCCGTGGCCAGGCGCCCACTTCCCCGCATCCTCGAGCGCGGCAACGCGTCGCTGGCCCGGGGCCGCGATCTCGCGAGAACCGCCGCCGACAGCGCCACGGACGTCCTCCATCCGCTGATGGTCATCGGGCGCGGGCTGCGCGTCCTGGCCGCCACCGGGCGGCGCAAGTGGGCCGACACCCCCAAGGACAAGCGCGGTCCCGCGCTGTTCTTCGGCGCGGCCTGCGTGCTGGCGGTGGCGCTCATGCCGTACGGGCCGGTGCTCGCGCTGATCGGGGTGATGGCGGCGGCCGCCTGGCACGGGCGCGACCGCACCCCGGTCAGCACGGGTCCGGGCGAGGCCGAGGCGGAACGGCTCGGGTCGCTCTACGAGGCCCTGGTCCCGTACTTCTCCATCCCGGAGGACCCGGCTCCGCTGTTCGCCCACGGCGGCGGCTGGGACAAGGCCTTCAGCGAGTACGCCTTCGACTCCGCGGGGCGGATCACCCGGCTGCGGATCCGCTATCCGGCGTACTTCACCGACGGCGAGCCCGACTCCCGGGCCCGGATCGAGGCCCTGCTGCACGCCAAGTCGGGGCGCGGCCGCGAGTACCTCTTCGACTGGGACGAGGAGGGCAACACCCTCGACCTGAGCGTGCTGCCGCCGCTGCCGGACGGGATCGCGGCCCAGCGCTTCGTCACCTCCCCCGGGGAGACCGTGCTCGGCTTCACCGATGCCGGCGGAGTGCAGACGGGCGGTGTGCAGCGGACGCTGCCGGTGCGGGACGGGGCGGAGACGCGGGACGTGCCGCCGGTGATCTGGCGTACGGGTCCGCGGGCGACCGAACCGCACCTGCTGGCCGTGGGCCAGCCGGGCAGCGGTACGTCGACCCTGCTGCGGTCGATCGCGCTCCAGGCGCTGCACCACGGGGCGGGCGTACTGATCGTGGAGGGCGGGGGCGGCGGGGAGTACACCTGCCTGACCGGCCGGGCGGGCGTCCTGGCGGTGGAGTGCGGGCTGGGCGGGGCGCGGGCGACGCTGGAGTGGGTCGCGCACGAGACCGAGCGGCGGCTGATCGCCACCAACCGGGCGCGGCAGGCGGGGCGGCCGGCGCCGGAGGACACCCGGCGGCCGCTGTGGGTGCTGCTGGACCGGCCGAGCGTGCTGGGGCACCTGGCGGCGGCCTCCGCGGCGGAGGGGGACGGGCGGGGTGATCCCTTCGCGCTGCTGCAGGTGCCGTTGCGGCACGGGCGGTCGGTGAACGTCACGGTGGTGGTGGCCGAGCACTTCGACCAGCTGGAGCTGCTGAGCGAGGCGGTGTGGGCGCACACCCGGGCGCGGGTGGTGCTGGGCTCGGCGTCGGTCCCGCAGATCGCCGGGGTGCTGGGGCTGCCGCCGCACACGACGCCGACGGTGGAGGTGCCGGCGGGGCGCGGGTACGCCCGGCTGGGGGCGGGGCCGGTGCACCGGCTCCAGGTGCCGATGACTCCGGACCCGTACGACGACGGGGTCGCGGAGGTGGCCCGGGAGGCGGTGCTCGGCCTCCTCCCGGAGCGGTGCCCCGGCGGTGGCGCCCTCGCCAAGTCCCTGGCGGGCCCGCCGGCCCAGGCCCAGCCGACCGCGGACGCCCCGGCCGAAGCGCCGTAGCCCCACGGCTCCGCCGAAGCCGGCCCCGGGCCCGGGCAGGGGACCCCCATCGCCCTGCGGCACGCCTGCCCACACGGCGGCGGAGTCGCGGCTGCCCAGCCGAGGCCAGCGTCGGCCCACACGGCGGCGGCATCGCTGCTGCCAAGCCCGGCACGGCCGAGGCAACGGCCGGCGCACACACGGCGGCGGGTAAGGCCCGTCAGGCGACGAAGGCGCGGGAGGGTTCGAGCGTGCCGGTGGGGGCGCCGGTGGCGACGAGGCGGGCGGCGGCGGCGAGGCGGGCGGCGGCTTCGTCGGCCACCGGGCCGCCCACGGTGAACGGCAGCCGGACGTAGCCCTCGAAGGCGCCGTCCACGCCGAAGCGCGGCCCGGAGGGGACGCGGACTCCGACGCGTTCGCCGGCTTCGGCCAGCCGGGAGCCGGAGAGGCCGCCCGCCCGGGCCCACAGGGTGAGGCCGCCCTGCGGGACCGCGAACTCCCAGTCGGGGAGTTCGCGGCGGACCGCCGCCACCAGGGCGTCCCGGTTGTCGCGGGCCTGGGCGCGGCGCAGGGCCACGGCGTCCGTCCAGCCGCCGGTCCGCATCAGCCAGTTCACCGCCAGCTGCTCCAGCACCGGCGTGCCCAGGTCGGCGTACGCGCGCGCCGCGACCAGGCTGCGGATGACGTCCGGCGCGGCCCGGACCCAGCCGATCCGCATGCCCGCCCAGAACGCCTTGCTGGCCGAGCCGACCGTGATCACCGTGCTGCCGGCCCGGTCGAAGGAGCACATCGGCCGCGGCATGTGCACGTCCGGGTCGAGCCGGAGTTCCGCCATGGTCTCGTCGGCGACCAGGACCGTGCCCGCGGACTTCGCCGCCTCGACCATGGCCCGGCGCTGCTCGTCCGTCGCCAGCGCGCCCGTCGGGTTGTGGAAGTCGGCGACCACGTAGGCCAGGCGCGGGGCGGCGTCCCGGAGGACCTGCCGCCAGGTGGGCAGGTCCCAGCCGGCCAGTCCGTCGGCCATGGCGACCGGCACCAGCCGGACCCCGGCCTCCCGCATCAGCTGGAGGATGTTGGCGTACGAGGGGGACTCGACGGCGATGCGTTCGCCGCGCCCCGCGAAGAGGTGGCAGATCGCGTCGATCGCGCCCATCGCGCCCGTGGTGACCATGATCTGTTCCGGCATGGTCGGTATGCCGCGCTCGGTGTAGCGGTCCGCGAGCATCCGCCGCAGCGCCGGCAGCCCGGCCGGGTAGTCGCCGTGCGTGTGGGCGTACGGCGGGAGTTCCTCCAGGGCGCCCTGGACCGCGCGGGTCAGCCAGGGCTCGGGCGCCGGGAGGGCGGCACAGCCGAGGTCGATCATCGATCCGAGGGCCTCGGGCGGCAGCGGTTCCAGACCGCGCGCGGGCAGCGGATTGCCGGCCGGTACGGAGGTCCAGCTCCCGGCGCCGCGCCGGGACTCCAGGAAGCCCTCGGTCCGCAGGGCCTCGTAGGCGGCGGCGACGGTGGTCCGGGAGAGGCCGAGGGAGACGGCGAGCTCGCGCTCGGCGGGCAGCCGGGCGGCGACCGGGACCCGGCCCTCCAGGACCAGCAGCCGGATGCCGTCGGCCAGCGCGCGGTAGGCGGGCGGCTTCCTGGCGCCCGGCACGGCGGGCCTCGGCTGCTGCGAGGTGATCAGCCGGGCGAGCTGGGTCGCACCCACGGCGGAGGTCCACTGAGCCATGCTGTCCGGTCCACCTTCTCGGATTGGCCGCATCCGGCCGCGGTCCGGCCGGTATTGGATTGGTCCTGTGGCGACCAGACTCGCACGGTCCGGTCCGCGCGCACCAGCCGCCCGGCCGCCCGCTGCTCTTCCGCCGGTCCCCGCCGCGTCACGGGGATGCCGCCCGCGGGGTGCATACTGCCGCCGTGACGCACGTACGCCTCCCCCACCCCTACCTGGACCACCCGGCCCCGATCCCGTTCGCGCACCGCGGCGGGGCGGCGGACGGTCTGGAGAACACCGCCGCCGCGTTCCGGCGTGCCGCCGGAGCCGGCTACCGGTACTTCGAGACCGATGTGCACGCCACGCAGGACGGCAAGCTGGTGGCGTTCCACGACGCGACCCTGGACCGGGTGACCGACGGCACCGGCCGGATCGCCCGGCTGCCCTGGGCCCGGGTGCGGGAGGCCAGGGTGGGGGGCAGCGAGCCGCTGCCGCTGTTCGAGGACCTCCTCGACGAGTTCCCGGACGCCCGCTGGAACATCGACATCAAGGACGAGTCCGCCCTGCACCCGCTGGTGAACCTGATCGCCCGCCGCGCCCTGTGGGACCGGGTCTGCGTGGGCTCGTTCTCGGAGCGCCGGGTGGCCCGCGCGCACCGGCTGGCCGGCCCTCGCCTGGCCACCTCGTACGGCGTGGCGGGGGTCGTCGGCCTGCGGTTGCGCTCGTACGCGATCCCGGCCGCGCTGCGCGTGGGCGCGGTGGCGGCACAGGTCCCGGAGACCCAGGGCGGCATCCGCGTGGTGGACCGGCGGTTCGTGCGGACGGCTCACGAGCGGGGCCTGCAGGTCCACGTGTGGACCGTGAACGAACCGGAACGCATGGAGGCTCTGCTGGACCTGGGTGTCGATGGCATCATGACCGACCGGATCGACATCCTGCGCACGGTCCTCGACCGGCGCGGGGCCTGGGCCCGGGCCTAGGCCGAACGGAACAGCGAGGGGGCCGGCAGTGACCGCGCAGACCACCGAAGGGGCGGCCGACGAGGCCGGCAGAGCCGAGCGCATACGCGAGCAGCGCGGCTGGTACTTCTACGACTTCGCCTGCTCCGTCTATTCGACGAGCGTGCTGACGGTGTTCCTCGGGCCGTACCTCACCGCGGTGGCCAAGGAGGCCGCGGACGCCGAGGGGTTCGTGCACCCGCTGGGCATCCCGGTCCGGGCGGGGTCGTTCTTCGCCTACTCGGTGTCCGTGTCGGTGATCGTGGCGGTGCTGGTGATGCCGCTGGCCGGCGCGCTGGCCGACCGTACGGGGCGGAAGAAGCCGCTGCTGGCGGCGGCCGCGTACACGGGGGCCGCGGCGACCACCGGGATGTTCCTGCTGGGCGGCGACCGCTATCTGCTGGGCGGTCTGCTGCTGATCGTGGCCAATGCCTCGCTGGCCGTCTCGATGGTCCTGTACAACGCCTACCTGCCGCAGATCGCGGAGCCGGACGAGCGGGACGCGGTCTCGTCGCGGGGCTGGGCCTTCGGGTACACCTCGGGTGCCCTGGTGCTGGTCCTGAACCTGGTGCTGTTCCAGGGGCACGAGTCCTTCGGGCTGTCCGAGGGGACGGCCGTCCGGATCTGTCTGGCCTCGGCGGGCGTGTGGTGGGGCGCGTTCGCGGTCATCCCGCTGCGGCGGCTGCGGGACCGGGCCGTCGTGCGCGAGGGCGGTGCGGACAAGGCGGTCGGAACGGGCTGGAAGCAGCTGATGGCCACGCTCAAGGACATGCGCCGGCACCCGCTCACGCTGTCCTTCCTGCTCGCCTACCTGATCTACAACGACGGCGTCCAGACGGTCATCTCCCAGGCGTCCGTCTACGGCTCCGAGGAGCTGGAGCTGGAGCAGTCCACGCTGATCGTCGCGGTGCTGCTGGTACAGGTCCTGGCGGTGGCCGGTGCGCTGGGCATGGGGCGGCTGGCCCTGCGCTACGGCGCCAAGCGCACGATCCTCGGGTCGCTGGCCGCGTGGACCCTGACCCTGGCCGCCGGGTACTTCCTGCCGGCCCGGACCCCGGTGTGGTTCTTCGTGCTGGCCTCGGCGATCGGGCTGGTCCTGGGCGGCAGCCAGGCCCTGTCCCGCTCGCTGTTCTCGCACCTGGTGCCGCGGGGGAAGGAGGCCGAGTACTTCTCCGCCTACGAGATCAGCGACCGCGGGGTCTCCTGGATCGGGCCGCTGGTGTTCGGGCTGACCTACCAGCTGACCGGGAGCTATCGTGACGCGATCATCTCGCTGGTGGTCTTCTTCGCGCTGGGCTTCGTCCTGCTGGCCCGGGTCCCGGTCCGCCGGGCGGTGGAAGCGGCGGGAAATCCCGTTCCGTCCCGGATCTGACGTACGGATTTAGACGTCAAACTAAAAGGGCGGTAGTGTACGCCTTTGGCCTGCCAGGCGGACCGTTACTGCGTGTTGAAGAAGTGAAGACGTTGGGTGACATCTGCTGCCAGATGTGACAAAACGGGCATTGGTGGGTACAACAAGGGGCGGCACGACGGGCGACGCATCACCCGGAGCGGGAATCTATACCGCCGACCGGACGTTGACCGGATGACGACGACAGCGACACCTGTCCTGTGGGCGACAAGCCCGGGAGGCACGATTCATGAGTGAGCGAGCTCTCCGCGGTACGCGCCTCGTGGTTACCAGCTACGAGACGGACCGCGGCATCGATCTGGCCCCGCGCCAGGCGGTGGAGTACGCATGCCAGAACGGACATCGATTTGAGATGCCGTTCTCGGTAGAGGCGGAGATTCCGCCGGAGTGGGAGTGCAAGGCGTGCGGCGCCCAGGCACTCCTGGTGGACGGGGACGGGCCCGAAGAGAAGAAGGGCAAGCCCGCGCGAACGCACTGGGACATGCTCATGGAGCGGCGCACCCGCGAGGAGCTGGAGGAGGTGCTGGCCGAACGGCTGGCCGTCCTGCGCTCCGGGGCCATGAACATTGCCGTGCATCCGCGGGACAGCCGAAAGTCCGCGTAGCGCGTCAGCGCAATAGCCCGAGAGGCCCCGCCATCCTGTGATGGCGGGGCCTCTCGGGCTTTCGGCGTGCCCGCGCGGGGCCGGGCTCAGGGTTACGGCGTGAGCGGGGGACGGTTGGGGTCCGGGGTCGGAGGGTCCTCGCGGATCACCTCGCCCTGGACGACCTTGCCGTCGGGGTAGTGGATGCGGGCCTGCTGGAAGGCGTCACCGAAGGATCCGGCCGGGGACGCAGCCACCTTCTTCTCCAGCATCCGCTCGAACCGGCGGCCCACCGCAGAACGCACCGGCGGGAGCAAGAGCAGCAGGCCGGCCGCGTCGGACAGCAGGCCCGGCATGATCAGCAGCAGGCCGGCCAGCATGGTCAGGCCGTTGCCGGAGCCCTTTCCCGGGGGGTTTGCGGCCTCCCCGGGCGGACCGCCGGGCCGGTCCTGCCGAAAGGCGGACTGGAGGTTCCGGAAGGCCCGTCGTCCGGCCCGCTTGATGACCACCACGCCCAGCACCAGCCCGGCCGCGAGCAGCGCCAGCACCCCCAGCCCGCCGATCTCGCGGGACACCACCCCGAGCAGCCAGATCTCCAGGACCAGCCAGGCGGCGATGGCGAGCGGGATGAAGGTGCGGGGGCGCGGCGAGCGCCGTCGGGCCGTCGAAGCGGAGGTCGTCATACCCCCAAGTGTGCCAAGTGCCCCGTAAGCCCGACGTCGGCCCGCAGGACGGCCCG
Organism: Streptomyces sp. NPDC089799; assembly: GCF_040684755.1. Classification (NCBI taxonomy): domain Bacteria; kingdom Bacillati; phylum Actinomycetota; class Actinomycetes; order Kitasatosporales; family Streptomycetaceae; genus Streptomyces; species Streptomyces sp. NPDC089799. Next base: position 38,256 of record NZ_JBFBGR010000022.1, read on the forward strand.
ACCCCTACGGGTCCGGCCGCCTGCGGGTCCGGCCGCCGGGGATCAGGCCGCGGTGGGTCGGCTCCGGCCCCGGTGGGCTCGGCTCCGGCCCGGGGCGTTCAGCCCCGGCCCCCGCGCGGCCCCGTCCCCGGGATGCCGAGCTTGGCGGCGCGGCCGGCCAGGCCCCAGGTCGTGACCCGCCACAGGGCCTCGACCACGATGTCCTTGCTCATCTTGCTGTCGCCGAACTCACGCTCGACGAACGTGATCGGCACCTCCACCACGTGGAAGCCCTTCTGCACGGCCCGCCGGGCCAGGTCGACCTGGAAGCAGTACCCGGCCGAGGCGACCTCGTCCAGGCCCAGCCCTTCCAGGGTCTCCCGCCGGAAGGCCCGGTAGCCGCCGGTCACGTCGCGGATCGGCACGTCGAGCATCAGCCGGGAGTACGTCGACCCGCCGCGCGAGAGGATCTCGCGGTGGCGGGGCCAGTTCACGACCCGGCCGCCCGGCACCCAGCGGGAGCCCAACACCAGGTCCGCGCCCTTCAGCGCGGTCAGCAGCCGGGGCAGCTCCTCGGGCTGGTGGGAGCCGTCGGCGTCCATCTCCACCAGCACGCCGTAGTCGCGCTCCAGGCCCCAGGCGAAGCCGGCCAGGTAGGCCGCGCCCAGCCCTTCCTTGCCCTTCCGGTGCAGCACGTGGACGTGGTCGTCGTCCGCCGCCAGCTCGTCGGCCAGCTTGCCGGTGCCGTCCGGACTGTTGTCGTCGGCGACCAGCACGTGCGCGTCCGGCACCGCCGCACGCACCCGGGAGACGATCGGCCCGATGTTCTCCGCCTCGTTGTAGGTCGGAATGATCACCAGAGCCGTGCCGAGCGGTCCGTACCGCCGCTCCCCGCCGTCGCTCACTGATTCCCCTTACGTACCTCGTGCGTCCTGCCGTACCCACTCTAAAGGGGTGTCCGGCCGATCCGGGACGGATCCGCCGGACACCCCGCCCCGGTCCCGGGTCCGGGACCGGGTTCGGACCCCGCTCAGTCCCGGTCGCGCACGAAGACCTCGCGGCCGCCGACCACCGTCGCCAGGCACACCGGAAGGTCCTCCCCCGGGGTCAGGTCGGGCAGGCCCGGGGTGCCCGAGCGGGGGTCGGTGGACCAGCGGGCCACCCGGTCGTCCGGGGCCTGGACCACCAGCTCGGAGGTGCGCCACACCGCATAGTCGGCGGGTGCGCCCGGCACCAGCACGCCGGCGTCGTCCCGCCCGAGGGCCCGCCAGCCGCCCCGCGTGTGCGCGGTGAAGGCGGCCCGGACGGAGATCCGGTGCTCGGGGGTCCGGTGGAAGGCGGCGGCCCGGACCGTGCCCCAGGGGTCGAGGTCGGTGACCGGCGCGTCCGAGCCGAAGGCCAGCGGCACCCCGGCCTTGAGCAGGGCGGCGAACGGGTTGAGGGTGCGGGCGCGCCCGGCGCCCAGCCGGTCGGCGTACATGCCGTCCTCGCCGCCCCAGTTCGCGTCGAAGGCGGGCTGGACGGAGGCGGTGAGCCCCAGCTCGGCGAAGGCCGCGATGGTCTCCGGCGTCATCATCTCGGCGTGCTCGACCCGGTGCCGGGCCGCACGGATCCGGGCCAGGCCCACCTTGTCGGCGGCGGCCCGGACCCCGTCGGCGACCGCCCCGATCGCGGCGTCCCCGATGGCGTGGAAACCGGCCTGCAGCCCGGCCTCGGTGCAGGCCGCGACGTGCTCGGCGACGGCCGCCGCGTCCAGGTACCCGGTGCCGGTGTGGGCGGCGTCGGCGTACGGGGCGTGCAGACAGGCGGTGTGCGATCCGAGGGCGCCGTCCACGAACAGGTCCCCGGCGGCGCCGACGGCGCCGAGCTCGCGGGCCAGCTCCAGGTCGCGGTCGGCCCAGTAGCCGAACACCCGCGGCCCCGGCTCCGCCGCGGCGAGCGCCAGCAGCCCGGCGAAGTCCTCCGGGGAGGAGATCTCCGGCCCGCCGCACTCGTGGACGGACCCGATGCCCAGGGAGGCGGCGTGCAGGAGCGCGGTGCGCTGCGCCTCCTCCCGCTGTGCGGGGGTGATCGCGGCGAAGGCCGCCGCGCGGACGGCGTGGTGGGCGTCCCGGGTCAGCGGCTCGCCCTCGGCGAAGCCGGCGGTCCCGCGGATCCCGGCGACCCGGTCGAGCAGGGCGGTGGTGACCACGGCGGAGTGCACGTCGATCCGGCTCAGGTACAGGGGGCGGCCTCCGGCCGCCCGGTCCAGCTCCTCCCGGTGCGGGGCGCGCCGCTCGGGCCAGCGGGCGGCGTCCCAGCCGTGGCCGAGGAGCACCCGGTCCGCGGGCCGCCGCTCGGCGTGGGCCCGTACGAGGTCCAGGGCCTCGGCCAGCGAGGCGGCCCGCGTGAGGTCCAGCCCGGTCAGGGCGAGGCCGGCGGAGGTGGTGTGCACGTGCGCGTCGGTGAAGGCGGGGGTGACGAGTGCGCCGTCGAGGTCGACGACCTCGTCGACGCCCTGGGCGAAGGCGTCGGCGGCGCCTTCGGAGCCGACCCACGCGATGTGGCCGCGTTCGACGACCATCGCGGTGGCGAAGGGGTCGGCGGGGCTGTGGACGTCACCGCCGCGCAGCAGCACGGTGCGGGTGGCCGGGGCCGGGGCGGTGGCGGGGTCGTGGTCGTTGTGCGGGGTCGCGCCTGAGGTCATGGGGACCAGTCTCCCCCCTGCCGTGCACCCGGCCGGTCCGGGGTCGGCCGGAGTAGCCGGGCGTGCGGGCGGGTGCCGCGGAGGGGAGCCTGGCGCCATGAACCAACCGAAGCGGGCCGTGGTCGACCCGCCGGACGTCCGCGGCCTGCGCGAGGTGCGGGTGGACGGGGTGACCGTCGGGCGGGCCTGGTCGATGCGGGAGCTCCGGCGGATCCTGGTTCGCGCCGGGTTCCCGCCGAAGACGGATCCGGCCCTCTCCCCGGCCGTGGCCTGGTACGGGGCGGGTCCGGCGGCATGGCCCGACCGTCCGCTGCGGCGGCGGGCGACGATGGGGCTGCTGGTGGCGGGGCTGCTCGGGTCCGCGCTCATGCTGGTCGACATCGGTCTCCCGGACGTCCTGGGGGCGCTGACCTTCGCGGGGCGGGTGACGGGGTGCATGTTCATCGCGGGCGGCTTCCTCCAGGTCGTGGCGGCGGCCGCGGTGCCGGACCACTGGGGGAAGCGCGGATGGAAGTACTCGGGGGCGGTGGCCCTGGTCGGGGTGGTGATCGCCCTGGTCGTGTGCAGTCTGCTGCTGGCCCTGTGGCTGCAGGAGAAGGAGCTCTTCCCCTACTTCTTCGCCTACCTCGCGCTGTGGTTCTGGTCCCTGTGGGCAGCCTGGCGGGTGTGCCGGGAGAGGCCGTGGCGGGGGTTGCCCCATCCGCGCAGGTTCGCCGTGGGAGTCACCGCCTCGGGTCTGCTGGCGCTGGTGAACCTGGCGTACTCGGGGGTCTACCAGCCCGCAGCCGCCCAGGTGCGGGTCAACTACCAGGTGGCGTTCGGGACGCCGTACGCCGATTCCTCCCGGGACCCGGTGACGATGCACGTACCGGTGACCGTCACCCTGGAGAACACCGGGACCGTCCCGTTCTGGCTGCTCGGCAGCGTGGTGACCGTGCACGGCAAGCGGTCGCAGGCGCGACCTGACGACGAGGTGATCCGGGACTGGCGCGAGGGCCACGGCGAGAGCGAGCTCTACGAAGGCCCGCCCGAGTACAACCCGGTGCACTGGGGGCCCCTGGACGAGCCCGGGAGCTGGATCGACCCCGGGGCCCGGCTCGTCCGCCAGACGCTGGTCCGGCTGCCGAGGAACGCGCCGTTCGACGCCCTGGAGGGGCGCAGCCGGCTGATCCTGATGCGGAAGGACCGCGGCTCCGTCGACAGCACCTTCTCCACCTCCCACTGGTCCTGGGAGCCGGACCGGGAGACCGGGCGCGTGGACTGCACGGGCTGCGGGGACATCGGGATCAACCTCGGCCGGCTGCGCTACAACAGCAATCTGCTCAACGTGACGCGGAAGCCGCGTCACGTGCTCTCCATCCGCTACGTCAACAGTGACGTGGACGAGGACATGAACGTGATCGTCTCGCCGATGGACGCCGCGGGCAGGATCGCCTGGGATCCCGAGCCCGAGGACCGGCTGGACCTGGTGGAGATGGGCAGCGGCATCACCACCGTCTCGTTCGCCCAGCTGCTGAAGCAGCTCCGCTGAGCCGGCCGCCGCCGTTGCGGCCGGTCCCCCGTGGGTGGCGGCTCGGGGCGGTGCCCTCAGATCTTCGGCGGGCGGGACTCGTACGGGGTGGACAGGACGACGGTGGTGCGGGTCGAGACGCCGGCGAGGGCGCGCAGGCGGCCCAGCAGGTCTTCCAGTTCCAGCGGGGTGGCCACGCGGACCTTGAGGATGTAGTTCTCGTCGCCGGCGACGCTGTGGCAGGCCTCGATCTCCGGGACGCCGGCCAGGCGCTCCGCGATGTCGTCCGGGGCCGAGGGGTCGAACGGTTTGACCGAGATGAAGGCGGTCAGGGGCAGCCCGACGGCCTCGGGGTCGACGACTGCCGCGTAGCCGCGGATGACGCCGCGCTGCTCCAGGCGGCGTACTCGCTGGTGGACCGCCGACGTGGACAGGCCCGTGGCCTTGCCCAGGTCCGTGTAGCTCATCCGCCCGTCCCGCACGAGCAGATCCACGATCTGGCGGTCCAACTCCTCCATTGCGCTCATAGGGGCACAACCTAAGGCCCGCAGGCGGTCCAAGCCCAGTACCGTCTCACCGCAAGTGGCACCTGCGGCGGGCATGTGACGAATGCCACAGGGGTATGCACCGCTATGCCGGGGTGAAGTGGTTACTCGTGCGGCATGGCGGGAAGTGTTTGCCGTGGCCGAGGCCGAACTGCCGCCCGGCCCACCCAAGGGGGAGTAAGAACCATGCCGAACACCAAGCGCACCGGCCGGGGCGAGCCGGAACCATTCGAGCCGCTCGACGCCGAGGACGACGACTACCTCGACGATGCCGAGCCGTTCGAGATCCACCACGCGACGTGCCCGGACTGCGGCCAGTCGATCGCCCTCGTCGCCGACGAGGAGCACCTGCCGCAGCACGCGCTGTGCCTGAGCCCGTGGAACCCGTTCGGGCTGACCGTCTGCGCCGGTACGGGCCGTGCGGTCGCGGAGGCCCTGCCGGCGATCGGTGCGCCGGAGCCTGTGGAGTCCCCGGAGCCCGCGCCCGTCACCGTGCTGGCGCTGCCCCAGGGGCTGGACTGGCGGACGCAGCCGTTCTCGCACGTGGGCGGTCCCGGCTCGCGTCCGGTGCGGCTGGTGGCGGCGCCGGCGCCGCAGGTGCGCCAGGCGCACGCCCAGGCCGCCTGACGGCCCTCCGGGGCCGTCCGGTCCCCACCCCTCGGGGCCATCCTGTCCCCACCCTTCGGGGCTGTCCGGTCCCTACCAGTACGTCCCCTGCACCATGGCGGCCAGGCTGCCGTGGTGCAGGATCAGGCCGTCCGGGTCCGCCGGCACCTCGACCTCGCCGAAGTGGGCCTGCCGGTAGGCGATCCGCAGCATCACGATGCCGTGCCGCAGGGCCGCGTAGAGGGTGTGGAACTCCATGTCGCGCGGGGTGTGCCCGGTCAGTTCGGCGTACCTGCGCTCCAGGTCCTCGCGGCGCAGGAAGCCGGGGAGGCCGGGCTGGCCGAAGCCGACGGTGAGGTCCTGGAAGAAGCGGTGGAGGTAGACCGTCCAGCCGAGGTCGACCTCGCGCGGGGCGAAGCCGGCCATCTCCCAGTCCAGGACGGCGACCGGCCGGAATCCGTCGTTCTCGTAGATGACGTTGCCGATGCGGGCGTCCCCCCAGTTGAGGACGGGGTCTCCCTCGTCGGCGGGCCAGAGCTCCTCCAGCCGCTCGAAGGCGGCCTCCAGGAGCGGTGAGCGGGCGAGGTCGCGGACCACCCACTCGTAGTAGGCGCGGGCGCCGTCGACGTGCCGGCGGAGCGGGCTTCCGGTGCCGTCGGGCAGGAGGAACTCGGCCTCCTTCGGCGGGAACTGGCCGTGCAGTCGGGCCAGCAGCGAGATGCTCTCCTCCTGGAGCTCGGCGCGCTGGGCGTCGGTGGCGGAGTGCAGCCAGTTGCCCTCGTAGGTGTAGGGCATGACGTCCGGCGGGACCCGCCCCTCGGCCCTGGCCATCACGAAGAAGGGCGCGCCGAGCGGGGCGGGGTCCTCCTCCAGCCATTGCACGCGCGGCACGGGGACGTCCGTGTGCCGGGCGACCAGGCCCATCAGCCGGTGCTGGCGGGGCATGTCGTAGGTGGGGAAGACGGTGTACGCGGCGGGGTCCGCGGCCAGCCGCAGCGCGCAGGCGCGGACCGGGGCGCCGGGGTGCTCGATGTCGAAGAGCAGGGTCTCGCTGGACATGCCGTTGGAGCCGGGGACGGAGATTCCGTCGACCCTCGCTCCGGGCAGCCTGCCGTCCAGCCAGGCGGTGAGGCGGCGGCCGAGTTCTTCGGGGTCCCGGGTGGAGGTGCGGGGTCGTGGTGCCGTTGCCATGCTGCCCCTATCTCTGGGTTCGCTGGGGGGGTTGCGGCGCGGGAGGCGGTGTGCGGGGTGCGGGGTGCGGGGTGCGCGACAGGGTGCGGGGTCCGACGGGGAGCGGGTGCGCCGCTCAGGGGGCGACGGAGCCGAAGTCGGCGAACCCGCTCGGGTCGTGGCGGCCGAAGCTGCCGTGCTCGAAGATGCCGTGGCCGGTCCGCCCTTCGAGGGTGAAGCGGGCGGAGTGGTCGGTCACCCCGTACGCGGCCATCGGGTGCGCGGCCGGGTCGGAGAGGTCGTAGACGCGGCGGTCGGTCCAGCCCCGGCCCTGCCAGCTTCCGTGCTGCCAGTCGTCGGCCGGCGGGTAGCCCGCGCCGACGGCGAGCGGCGAGGAGTTGAGGATCTCCACGCCGAGTTCGAGGGGCTTGCGGGAGACCGGGTCGGTGAGGTGGATGACGGCGCGCTCCGGGTGGCGGGTGCCGCTGCGGTAGGCGATGTCGGCGTGCGGCCAGCCGAGTTGGACGTCGCGGCGGCCGGCGCTCTCGGGGAAGACCTGGAGGGCTTCGTTGAGCGTGCGGTGGCCGTCGGCGTCCTCCTGGGCGATGACCATGAGGAAGCGGTCCTCGAAGCGGACGGGGATCCAGAGCCAGTGGAACCCCTCGGTGCGGTGTTCCTCGGCGGCGCGGCCGCCGTCCTCGCCGGGGATGGGGCGCACGCCCCAGCTGCGGTCGCGGGTGCCGGTCCACTCCCCCGGGGTCAGCCGGAACTCCTCGCCGCGGGCCCGGATGGTGCCCGTCACGTGTCCGGCCTGGACGAACCTGCGGCCCTCCAGCATCAGGCGGTCGCCGCGCCGCTGGATGTGGTGGGGCTCCCAGACGGCGGGGAACTCGGCGGTCCAGGTGATGTCGAAGGAGAGGCCGTCGGGATCGGCGGGGTCGGGGTCGCAGTGCAGGGTGAGCTGCCGGAGCGGGGTGTCGACGGTGATCCCGATCGGGCCGACGGAGAGGTTCATCCGGTCGTCGGTGAGCGCGTCCGACGTGCGGACGGCGAGGAGGTCGTCGCCGGTCCGGAGGGTGGCGTAGGCGTCGATCACCCCGGTGTTGGGGTAGACGCCGAGGCCGAGGATGAGGACGGCCCGTCCGGCGTGGTCGAAGACGTGGAAGATGCAGCGGTCGTAGGCGTTGCGGTCGCCGGTGACGACGTGCTTCATCGAGAGCGGTGCCTGGTGGACGGGGTATTCGTCCAGGGCGATGGGGCGGTCCGCGGGCATGGCAAACCTCCTGGGCGCGGGGGCGGCTCGGCGATATGACGGTACGTCAGAAACCGTGTGCGCGGCCAGACTCGTGTCACTTGCTGACACTTCGGCACACCGCGTCACGGGCGCGCGGGCGCACGACACCGCGCGGAGCGCGGAGCGGAGCGGTGCGGTGCGCCGCCGTGCGGTGCGGCACCAAGCGCGCCTTACGCCCGCGCCGGCAGACCCGTGCGGTGCGAACGGCGCCACGGCGCTCCTGCCGGACGGGCAGCCGCGGCCTGCCCGCCGGCGGCCCGCCCGCCCGCGGGCGCCGGCTGTGGGGAGGCACCGAACTGATGCGCCCGGTGACCTCCGGCGCGCGCCCCGCGTTGGCCCTGGCATGACCTTGCTTGACGCTTCAACGGGCAGACGGCGGCGCGGGACGCCCCTGCCGTACGAAGAATCGGTTCAGCAAACCTTCTCCGCGAAGGGCGCGGCCGGCCGGGGCACGCAGTCCGCGGCCGTGGCGCCCGCTTTGCCGTCGACCGCGGCGCCGCTGTCGGCCGCACAGCCGGCGGCCGACCCTCCCATCTACCGGGACCTGGTCGACCGCTGGGCCGGCGAGGGGCGGACGGTGCCGGGGCAGCGGGACCCGGAGTGGGTACGCGTCGCCACCGCCCCGGTCTGGCCCAGCGGCCCGCTGTTCGACGACTAGGCCGTGCGTTCCGGATCGTGCCGGGCCCACGGCGTCCGGCACCGCGGGCCGGTCCGGCCCGAGCCGGACGGGACGGCGCGGGCCGCGTCACCCGCCGTCGGCGGCGGGGTCAGCGGGGCCGGCCGGGCCGGCGGGACCGGCCGGGTCAGCGGGATTCGGGGCCGGCCAGGTGGCGGGCGATGACCATCCGCTGGATCTGGTTCGTGCCCTCGACGATCTGCAGGACCTTGGCCTCGCGCATCAGCCGCTCGACCGGGAAGTCCTGGGTGTAGCCGTAGCCGCCGAGGACCTGGACGGCGTCCGTGGTCACCGCCATGGCCGCGTCGGTGCAGAACAGCTTGGCCATCGCCGCCTGGCGGGAGAACGGCTTGCCCGCGTCCCGCAGCCGGGCCGCCGCCAGGTAGAGCGCCCGTCCGGCCTCGATCTTGGTGGCCATGTCGGCCAGCATGAAGCGCAGGCCCTGGAAGTCGGCGATGGGGTGGCCGAACTGCTTGCGGTCCAGGGCGTAGCCGAGCGCCTCGTCCAGGGCCGCCTGGGCGACACCGATCGCACAGGCCGCGATGCCGAGGCGGCCCGCGTCCAGGGCGGCCAGCGCGATCGAGAAGCCCTGCCCCTCCTCGCCGAGCCGCCGGGAGTCCGGCACGCGCACCCCGTCGAAGTGCAGCTGGGCGGTGGGCGAGCCCTTCATGCCCATCTTCTTCTCGGGGGCGGCCGCCGAGAGGCCCTCCGCGTCCCCGGGGACCAGGAAGGCCGTGATGCCCTTCGGGCCCTCGCCGCCGGTGCGGGCGAGCACGGTGTAGAAGTCGGCGATGCCTCCGTGGGTGATCCACGCCTTGGTTCCGGTGATCACCCAGTCGTCGCCGTCGCGCACCGCCTTGGTGGTCAGGGAGGCCGCGTCGGACCCGGAGGAGGGCTCGGAGAGGCAGTAGGCGCCGAGCAGGCCGCCGCCCAGCATCGCGGGCAGGTGCGCGGCCCGCTGCTCCTTGGTGCCGAAGCCGGCCAGCCCGTGGCAGGCGAGCGAGTGGACGCTGACGCCGAGGCCGACGGTGAGACGGGCCGCGGCCAGCTCCTCCAGGACCTGGAGGTAGACCTCGTACGGCTGCTCGCCCCCGCCGAACTCACCGGCGTAGGGGAGGCCCAGCAGGCCCGAGTCGGACAGGAGCCGGAAGACCTCGCGCGGGAAGTGGCCGGCCTCCTCCTGCTCGGCGGCCGACGGGCGGATCTCCCGTGCGGCGATCTCCCGCACGAGTGCGAGGAGGTCCCGGGACTCCTCGGTGGGCAGCTGACGGTCCACCGGCTGCGGGGCGCGGTCGGTCATGGCGACACTCTCCTCCCTGATCGGGCACGGCGGCGGCGCGTCGGGTGTGGGACGCGACGCCGGGTTCGGTGCTCGCGACAGCCCATGCTGCCCCTCCCGGATCACGGTAGGGGCTGACGAGTGGCTGCGGCGGGTCGAGTATGCACGATCAGGGGCTTCGCGTCACGGGGTCGCGATCTACGGAGACCGTACGGTGACCGGCGGAAACCGGCCGGGAGCGGCCGACAGCGGCCGACAGCGGTCGGTAGCGGTCGGTAGCGGTCGGCAGCGTCCCGGAGCGGCGGGGGCCGTCCCGGACCGGCCGGGACCGGCGACGGACCGCCCGTCGAGCGGCGGTCGAGGGCGGTGCCGTGGCCGGGCGGACTACTCCGCGGCCGGGAGGGAGAAGGGGACGGAGTCCGCCAGCGGTTCCGGCGCGGGAGGCGGCGCCGGACATTCGGGGACGAACTCGGCGATGACCGTCAGGACGGCCCTCAGCTGCCGTACGAGCATGGCGGTGAGCACCGCCGGGTCGGGGCGGTCCGGACGGTGCGGGGCGTGCGGGCCCCCGGCCGGCGGTTCGAGTGCGGGCGGCGCTCCGGGGCCGGGCAGTGACCCGGGGCCGGGCGGGCCCGGGCGGACCCGGTCGGGAGGGCCGATCCAGTCGAGCGTGGCCGCCTCCACCCCGGCCATCCAGCCGATCAGGCCGAGCCGGGCCAGCGCGGGCACCTCGCGGTGCCCGTACGCGCCCTCCGCGATGGTGGCGATCAGCTCCTCGCGCACGGTGTCGCGGATGGCCAGCACCTCCGCGTCCGAGCCGACCCCGCCGGCGACGATGGTCCGGTAGGCGGCCTGGTGCTGCTCGGCGTAGCGCAGGTACCCGTCGATGGTGCGGCGGACCCGTTCGGCGCCCGGCAGGTCGGTGTCCCCGCCGGCGCGGGCGACCAGCCCGGCGAGCGAGTCCTCGACGATGGCCAGGTAGTAGCCGCGCTTGCTGGTGAAGTAGTAGTAGATCAACCCCTTGGCGACACCGGCCTGCTTGGCGACGTCGTCCACGGAGACCGCATCGTAGGCGGTGTCGGCGAACAACTTGCGTCCGAGCGCTATGAGTTCGGCTCTGCGGACCTGCGAGCGCACGGTTGTTCCCCGTTGTTGACTATTGTTCAAATTCGGACCTAGCCTCGAACCGCCAAAAAGATGCCCGAAAGTATCGCACCCCGGACACGCCGGGAACGGCGCGTACGGGGTGCGGGGGCAGGGCGGTGCGGGACGGACCGGAAGGGCCGGGACGGACCGGAACAGACGGGGTGGACCGGGTCGGACGGGGCGGACCGGGTCGGACGTCGGCGGGCCGGTTCGGACGGCGGGCCGGTTCGGTCGCCGGCGGGCCGGTTCGGACGTCGGCGGGCCGGTTCGGACGTCGGCGGAGGGCTAGAACCAGCCGACCTGGGTGACGAACATGGCCACGACGACCACGAGCGCCCAGCCGCAGATGTTCTCCAGCCACTTGGAGTCGCCCTCGGGGCCACCGGTACGGGCACGGTCGCGGGCTCGGGACAGGGCGGCGCTGTTCGCAGTCATGGGCGGTCTCGCATCGGGTTCGGCGGGCAGGTGGACGGTCGCTCCCCCCGGACGCCCTTCCAATGTGCCAGCGGCAGGGGCCCCGGCGGTAGAGACGTTGGTCACTGCCGCCGGGGCCCCTTTCTCCCGATGGGGCCGGTGCCGGGAGCGGATCGGACCGGTTCGGCCCGCGCCGGACCCGGTCGGGCCGGGTGCGGGCCGGTCAGCCGGCGCGCTCCCTTCCCGCCATGGCCACCATGGCCAGGCCGAGGCAGAGGGCGACGGCGCCGGTGATCACATTGCTGATCACGGTGCGGGTCGTGTCCATCTCACCCGCGATCGCCCACGGCGCGATGATGGTCCAGGCGCCCAGGGCGACCGCCGTCCAGGCCATCGCGTGGGTGCGCTCGTAGGCGGAGCCGAGGCCGCTCATGCAGACGCAGAACGCGAGACCCGCGATCAGGTTGTTGACGGCCAGCGGGCCGAGGCCGCTGAACCCGGCGATCCACGGCGAGGCCGCCAGGTACAGGCCCGTGATCAGGGCCAGTGTCTCCACGGCCTGCGCACGGGGGGTGCTGGTCACCCGCTCGAACCGGGAGCGCATCTCGGCCAGGTCGGGGTGGTGTTCGATTCTGGGTTGGGTGGTCATTGCGGGCCGCCTCCTAGAGACGTGTTCGCTGCCCTTTATGTCTGCTTTATGCCCGCTTGCATGCCTGGTCATACCTGAGACCGTGCCTGGTTGCGCCCGCCCGTGCCGGGTTGGGCCTGGTCATGCCCGAAGTCACAGCACGCGGACGGCCCGCAGCGCGGCGATCCGGACGGGGTCCAGGTGGGTCGGGGCGTAGAGGTAGCAGATCCCGCCGGTGCCGGAGGCGACCTTGCCGGAGGCGTTGTGGCGCTTGGTGCGGAGCCAGACGTTCTCGAACTCGCGCCGCCGGTAGACGCGGCGGACGGCGGCGTTGTCGGCCGAGTTCGGGTCGTTGGCGATCACGTCCCCTGCGTCGGTGAAGCCGATCACGGTCATCAGGTGCCCGGCGGTGCCGTACCCCGCCCCGGTCAGCTCCCCGGTTTTGAAGGACTGGGAGGTGATGACCGGGATGCCGGCCCGGATCAGGGCCTCCAGCTCGGTGAGGGAGGTCAGCCGGGTGACCACGCCGGCCAGGCCGGGGTAGGTGCCGGCGTAGGCGGCGTTGAACGGCCAGTTGCCGCAGCCCTTGTAGGCGTGGTCGTACGTCGACCTGGCCGCCTGGCAGACCTGCGGGTCGGAGTAGGAGCGGTCGACCCAGGCGAGGTCGGCGGGGGCGGGCTTGCGACCCCAGTACTCGATGATCATCTGGGAGGAGGTGGGGCTGCACCATGCCTCGCCGCCGTTGTCGTACTGGGGGTACCGGCCGGCGTGGACCTCCTGGGAGTAGCGCGGGACGTTCAGCTCGCGGGCCGGGCCGGGCGTGGACGCGGGGACGGTGAACCGGTCGGGCACATCGGAGGCCATGGCTCCGGCGAGCCGGACCAGGGGCGAGGCGGTGGAGCCCGGGCGGCGGTGGAGGGTCAGGCGGAGCTGCCAGTCGCGCAGGCGGAGGCCGCCGGCCTTCTGCGGGTCGTCGACGGTGAGGGTGTCGGTCCAGACGGTGGACCGGCCGTCGGTCTGGCCGTCGACGGAGGTGCGGCGGATGTCGGTGTCGCCGGCGGCCCAGCAGCCCATCACGTACCAGGGGGTGCGGGTGCCGTCGGTGTAGGTGCCGCGCAGCTCCACGCGGAGCCAGGTGCCGGCGGGGGTGCCGGCGTTCCAGGAGGCGATGACCTCGGTCGCGGGGACGGTGGAGCGGTGCACGGGGGAGGTCCAGGTCGCGTACTCCCAGGTGCTCTTGCGGCCGGTGTGGGGGTCGGCGTACTCGGTGCGGCCGTGGGGGGTGAGGAAGGTGAGGCCGGAGCGGGAGGGGTCGGCGACGGTGCTGCGGTGGGTGCCGGCGGTCCAGTGGGCGTGGCTGTGCCAGAAGAGGTTGTCGACGGTGGGGGTCGTCGCCGCCGATTCGGCGTCCGCCGGTTCTGTGCGCTCCGGACCCTCCGGTCGCTCCGGGTGCTCCGGCCGCGCCGGCCGGTCCGGGCGCTCGGCGGCCGAGGCGGCGCTGCCGGAACCGGCGGCCGCGGCCAGGGCGGCGGCCAGCAGGGTGCGGCGCGGGGTGAGGTCGGTCATCGGTACCCCCTGGTGGGTCGAGCGGCGGCTCCGGCCAGCGTCCCAGCTCACGGGGCCCTTGGGCCAGGCCCCCACGTCGCGTGTCGCGCGACGGGCGCCCGGCGGCCGCGCGCCGCGGGGTGCGTATCGTGGGGGCGTGGTGAGTGGGCAGGGGCTGGAGAGGCTGGCGCGGGAGCTGGGGGCGGTCGCGCCCTCGGTGGGGCCGGTGCGGCTGATCGGGATCGACGGGCACGCCGGCTCCGGCAAGAGCACGTTCACCGGGCGGCTGGCCGAGGCGCTCGGCGGGGGCGTTCCCGTGCTGCACCTCGACGACATCGCCACGCACGACGAGCTCTTCGCCTGGACCGGTCGACTGCGGCAGCAGGTGCTGGAACCGCTCGCCGCCGGGCGGCCCGCGCGCTGGGAGCCGTACGACTGGGTGGAGCGCCGCTTCGGTCCGGCCCGGGTGCTGGAGCCCGCGCCGCTGGTGCTGATCGAGGGCGTCGGCGCCGGCCGGCGCGCGCTGCGCCCGCACCTGTCCCGGCTGCTGTGGATGGAGACGCCGCGCGAGCACTCCTGGGGGCGCGGCCGCGCGCGGGACGGGAGCGCACTCACGAGCTTCTGGGACGGATGGGAGCGCGCGGAACTCGCGCACTTCGCGGATGATCCTTCGCGCCCCTTCGCCGACACCCTGGTACGCCAGTGCGACACGGGATACGAGTGGACTTCCGGGGAGGGGGGGACGGCAGGAACCCCCGGTTCCGTCACTGACGGTGACAGCCTCCCCCGGGCCTGAGCCACCCCGGAATTCCGCCTCCGCGGGCCTGTCCGCACCCGCTTGACCTGGGGCCCGCACCGGCCTTACGTTCTCAATGCGCGGTCTCACACGGCCGCAGCGGACACGAAGCCCCCGGTTGTTCCCCCGTGATCGGGGGCTTCGTTCTGCCCTCACCCCCTCCCCCTCCTTCACCCTGCGTCACCACGCTCCCCGTACGGCCCGGTCGATCAGTGCGCGCAGTGCACTGCGTAAGGCCGACGCCCGCAGGTACGATGCGACCCTGAATTCATCCACGCCGGAGCAACTCGCTTGTACGAGGCGGTCGTTCCCGCGTGCCACGGGGGCAGGCTTGTGGGGGACGTGATGGACTTCGGCACGCAGGGCAGCGGCCGCGCGCACGCCCCGGCCGAACTCGCCTGGCTGCGAGGGGTGGACGCCTGCACGATGGGCGCCTACCCGCAGGCCGAGGACGAGTTCCGGACGGCCGTACGGATCGATCCCGCGATGGCGGACGCCTGGCTGGGACTGCACGCGCTGCGGGCGGACACCACCAACGCGCTGCTGCGGATGTACACCCACCGGGACCGGTTCGGGGAGCAGCGGGCCCGCCACCGGCGGACCCTGAACTCCTGGTACTGGCTGGGCTGGTGGGTGCAGCCGGTGCTGGAGAGCCGGCGCGATCTGCTGCTGGCGCACGCCTCGCACTGGCTGGACGGCCGTCATGTGCCGGAGCTGGACCAGGCGTTGGCGGAACTGCCGCCGGTGGACACCGATCCCCAGGTCCGGTTCCTGCACGCCTGCCGGGCGTATCTGGTCAAGGACTGGGAGCAGTTGGTCCGGCACACCGAGCCGCTGGTGGACGATCCGCTGCTGGGCATCGAGGCCGGCCTGTTCGGCGGGATGGCCCGGGTGCGGCTGGAGATGTACGGGCAGGCGGAGCCGATGCTGTCCACGGCGCTGATGCGGTGCCGCAGCGAGCAGCCGCAGCGCAAGGAGTTGCGCTACTGGCTGGCGCGTGCGCACGAGGGTACGGGGCGCAGCGCGGCCGCGCTGCCGCTGTACCGGGCCGTGCACCGGGTGGATCCGGCGTTCATGGACACGGCGGCCCGGCTGACGGCGATCGCCGAGTCCGACGGGCTGGAGGGGTACGACCTGTCCCCGGTCGGGGGTGACTTCGCGGCGGTGTCGCTGGGCGGCGGGGCTGCCCTGGACGGCCCCTCGGCCGATCCCGACGCCCTGCTGGGCGGGGAGCCGCTCGAACCCCGGTACCCGGGCGCGGGCCCGGCCGGATCCGGCGGTGCGGTCGTGCCGCCGCCGGCCCCGGGCCGGCCGGACGGCGTACGGCGGAAGGCTCCGGTGCCGCCGCAGCCCGTGCCGGCGGGGCTGCCGGCCGGTCCGCCGGATCCGGAGCTGCTGGCGCAGGCACTGGGCGAGCTGGAGCGGATGGTGGGCCTGGAGCCGGTGAAGCGGCAGGTGAAGGCGCTGTCGGCGCAGCTGCACATGGCCCGGCTGCGGGCCGGGCAGGGGTTACCCGTGCAGCCCCCGAAGCGGCATTTCGTGTTCTCCGGGCCTTCGGGGACGGGCAAGACCACCGTGGCGCGGATCCTGGGCCGGGTGTTCTACGCGCTGGGGCTGCTGGGCGGGGACCATCTGGTGGAGGCCCAGCGGGCGGACCTCGTGGGCGAGTTCCTGGGGCAGACGGCGGTCAAGGCGAACGAGCTGATCGACTCGGCGATCGGCGGGGTGCTGTTCGTGGACGAGGCGTACAGCCTGTCGAACTCGGGCTACAGCAAGGGCGACGCGTACGGGGACGAGGCGCTGCAGGTCCTGCTGAAGCGGGCGGAGGACAACCGGGACCACCTGGTGGTGATCCTGGCGGGGTACCCGGCGGGGATGGACCGGCTGCTCGCGGCCAACCCCGGGCTGTCCTCGCGCTTCACCACCCGGGTGGACTTCCCCAGCTACCGTCCGGCGGAGCTGACCTCGATCGGCGGGGTGCTGGCCGGGGCGAACGGCGACGGCTGGGACGAGGAGGCGCTGGAGGAACTCCGGAGCATCAGCGCCCACGTGGTGGAACAGGGCTGGATCGACGAGCTGGGCAACGGCCGGTTCCTGCGCACGCTGTACGAGAAGAGCTGCGCGTACCGGGACCTGCGGCTGGCCGGCTGTCCCGGGACGCCGTCCCGGGAGGACCTGGCGACGCTGCGGCTGCCGGACCTGATGCAGGCGTACGGCGAGGTCCTGTCGGGGCGGGGGCCGGCGGACCGCGACCGCCCGGAGCAGCCTCCGCTCTAGGCCGCCCTGGCTCCGCCGGGGGACCCCCCGGCGGAGCCAGGGGAGGACCGCCGTCGCCGTGCGGCACGACCGCCCACACGGCGGCAGGGGCCGGCTCGGCGTCCGGGTCACTCCGCGCGCAGGGCTCGGGCGGAGGGAGTTCGGGCGGCCCAGGTCGCCGGGAGAAGGGCGCCCGCCAGGGCGATCAGAACGCCCGCCGGGGCCAGCAGGGCGAGCAGGGCGGGGGCGTACACGTCGATGTCCGCGGGCGGGATCGTGGTGCCGACCGCGCGGCCCATGGCGGGCATCACCCGGCCGTGCAGGGCCACCCCCAGCGGTACGCCGATCGCGCCCGCGGCCAGCCCGGTGACGGTCACGGCGGTGAGGACCTGGGTGACGGTCTGCCGTGGTGTCATGCCCAGGGCCTTGAACACCCCGATGTCGCGGACTCGGTCACGAGTGTCCAGCACCACCGTGTTGAGCACGCCCAGGCCGGCCACCGTGACCAGCATCAGGGTGAGCATGCCGGTGAGCGCCTGCATCGCCCGGATCACGCTGGACTTGCCGCCCTCGGTGGCCGCCGCGTGGGCGCCGAGCGGCTCCAGGGCCGGATTCAGTGCGGCGGCGTAACCGGCCGGGTCCGTGCCGGAGGTGAGCCGCACGCTGAAGTCACTCGGCAGGAAGCGGGCGTTCAGCGCGGCCACGGAGGACAGGCCGGTCCGCAGGGTCATGCCCTTGTCACCGAGGTCGAAGATCTCGCCGACGATCGTCAGCCGGACGGTGCGCCCCTGTTCGGACAGGGTGACCGTGTCGCCCACCCGGACACCGGCGGCCCGCAGGAAACGGGTGGGGGCCACCGCCTCGCCGCGTTCGCCGAACCAGCGGCCGGAGACCATGGTGTGCGGGGCGCCCGAGGCGTCCCCCTCGTAGACGACCAGGTGAGCGCTGCCCGTGAGGCCCGCCACCGCCACCCGGGTGGTGGCGGTCCGGTAGGAGGAAGCCGTGTCCGGGCGGGCCGCGATCGCCGCGGCCACCGCCGCCGGGTCGGCGGGCTCGCGGCGGAGGCCTGCCCCGTCCGGACCCTGCCCCGGCCGGGGCAGGGTGCGTACGGTGACGTGCCCGCCGCGGTCCGGGTCGCCGTCGGTCCTGACGGCAACCAGCGTGCTGCCCAGGCCCACCGCGAAGGTCACCGCCAGCGCTCCGAAAGCGACCGCCGCCGCCGTGGTCGCCGAACGGGCCGGACGGGCGAACGGGTCGGCCAGGCCGAGGCTGACCGGACGCGGCACGGGCAGTCGGCCCAGCAGGACCCGTATCCGGTGTCCGCGTGCGCTCCCGGCGGCCCGGCCGGCCATGCCGATCACCTGCGCGGTGGGCATCCGGGCGGCCCGGAGCGCCGGTCCGAAGGCCGTGGCGGCCACCAGCGCCAAGGCGCCCGCGGGCACCGCCAGGTCCACCCAGACGGGGATCAGCACCGCGGCCGTCCCGTACGCCTCGGCGACCTCGGCCATCAGGGGCACGGCGAACAGGTTGCCCAGGAGCGCGCCGAGTACGGCGCCCGCCGAAGCCGGCACCAGTGCCTGGGCGACGTACGCGCGGCCCACCTGTGCCGGGGTGAAGCCGAGGGACTTGAGGATGCCGATCCTGCGGGTCGCGGCGCCCACGGCGCCGCTGACCACGAGGCCGGTCACGAGGACGGACATGGCCAGGCCCAGCAGGGCGAAGGCGGTGACGAAGGGGATGAAGGCCGCGGTGTCCTCCTGGGCGGCCTGCCGGACGTCGAGGTGGGACTGGATGCCGTCGACCGCCCGTTCCGGCAGGGCGGCGGCGATGCGGTCGCGGGCGGCGGTCACCTGTGCCGCGGTCGTGGCCTCGGTGAGCCGGTAGAGCATCTGCCGGTCGGGGTGTCCGCCGGCCAGGGCGGTCAGCTGGCCGGGGACGACCCAGGCGTCGGCACTGCGTCCCACCGAGCCGGCGATGCCGACCACCGTGAGGGTGGTGCCGCCGGTGGTCAGGCGGGTACCGGGCCCGGTCCCGGGCTGCCGGGAGGCCGCCTCCACGACGATTTCGCCGGGGGCGACGGCCCAACGCCCATCCACCAGGCCGACCCGGTCCACCGGGCCTTCGGCCGCGGTACGCCCGGCCACCGTCAGCGGGGGCGGTTCGAAGCCGGGCGGTGTCGTGAGTGAAGTGGTGAAGCGTGCCGAGACCACGGGGAACGGTCCCGACGCGGCCTGGACTCCGGGCAGCCGGGATGTGGCCTCCAGCTGGGCCGCCGTGGTCGCCGTGCCGTCGAACCGTACGGTCAGGTGCGCGCCGTTCTGCCGGGCGAAGGCCCGGTCGAAGGGCGCGGCGGAGACCACCAGCAGGCCGAGGGCCAGCACCGAGGAGGCCACCGAGAACAGCACCGTCAGGACGATCACCGCGGTCTGGACGCGCCGCCGTCCGACGCCGGCCCGCACCACCCGCCCCAGCGCGCCGTACGGGCGCGGTTCCGGCCCGCTCACCGGGTCACCGCCGGCACGTCCCGGGCGATGCGCCCGTCGACGAGTTCCACGGTGCGGGTCGCGCAGGACCCGGCCAGCGTCAGGTCGTGGGTGACCAGGAGGATGGTCTGCCCGTCCGCGTTCAGCTCGCGCAGCAGGTCACGGACGCCCGCGCCGGAGGCGCTGTCCAGGGCGCCGGTCGGCTCGTCGGCGATGAGCAGCGGCGGACGGTTCATCAGGGCGCGGGCCACCGCGACGCGTTGGCGTTCGCCGCCGGAGAGGCTGCCAGGACGGTTCCGCGCGTGGCGTTCGATGCCGAGGCGGGCGAGGAGTTCGCCGGCCCGGGCCGTGGCCCGGGCCCGGGGCGTGCCGGACAGCTGGGCGGGCAGCAGGACGTTCTCCATGACGGTGAGATCGTCGAGCAGATTGAAGAACTGGAAGACCATCCCGATGCGGGAGCGGCGGTACGTGGCGGACGCGGTCTCGTTCAGCCGGTCCACGCGCACCCCGTCGACGGTGACGCTGCCCGAGGTCGGCCGGTCGAGTCCGGCGATCAGGTTGAGGAGGGTCGACTTGCCGCTCCCGGAGGGGCCCAGCACGGCGAGCGCCTCTCCCGCCCGGACCCGCAGGGTCAGTCCGGCCAGCGCGTGCGGGCCCTCGCCGTAAGCCTTGGTGACGTCGTGCACGTCGATGAGCGGGTCGTCGTTCCGGGGGTCGGTCACAGGTCCTCCACGGTCATGGGGTCGGGGTGTTCTTCGGCCCCGACGCTAGGAGCGGCCGTGCGGGATCCGCGTCGGCCCCGGTGGGGACAATCCGTACCGTGTCCTACGGAGGGCCGCGGGCGTCATCCGCTCGGCGTAGTCGCCGGGTGCGGGGCACTGCTCCCTGCGGCTGATCCACTGCCGGCCGGTCGCGGGCACACTGATCCGATGAGCCGAAGAGAGGCAGTCCTGCGATGGGCCGCCGACGCGTTGATCGCCGTGGCCCTCGCGGTGTGGACGGTGATCGCCGACCTCAACCGGTCGTACGTCGACGCCCACCCGCCGCCGTACGAGCTCCCGTCACCGGGCCCCGGACGACTCGGTCCGCCCCCTGTCGAGTGGCCGCCCGGGCCGGCCGTCGTGCACGTCCTGCCTCCCGTGGAGCCCTGGGAGCTGGCGGTCGCCGTCCTGACCGCGCTGCCGCTGGTGCTGCGCCGCCGCTTCCCGCTCGGCGTCCTCTGGGCGGTGACGGCCGCGACGCTGCTGCTGCACCGGGGTTCCGCCTCGGACGATGCCACGGCCTGTACCTTCGCCGCCGTTCTGATCGCGGGGTACAGCGCGGCGGTGCACAGCCCGCACCGCAAGGCCGTCGCGGTCTCGCTGCTCGCCGGGGTGGCACTGTACGCGGCCTTCCCCCTGGCCCCCGAGGTGGACCAGGGGTTGGTGCCGGTGCTCGTGCTGCTCCCGGTGACCCTCGCCGCTCACAGCCTGCACAGCTGGCGGCAGCGGGCGCGGAGGCTGGAGGAGGAGCAACGGGAGGCGCTGCGGCGGGCCGTGGACCAGGAGCGGTCGCGGATCGCACGGGAGCTCCACGACGTGGTCACCCACAACGTGAGCATGATGACGATCCAGGCGGGGGCGGCGCGCAAGGTCCTGGACACGGCACCCGGGCAGGCGCGGGAGGCGATGATGGCGGTCGAGTCGGCCGGCCGGTCGGCGATGTCGGAGCTGCGCCACGTGATGGGCCTGCTCACCATGGCGGCCGGCGGCCCCGACCCGGCCGCCGGGGCGGACCTGGCTCCGCAGCCGGGGCTGGACCGGCTGGAGGAGCTCGCCGACCGGGTGCGGGGCACCGGCGTTCCGGTCGGGCTGAAGGTGCGGGGCGCCCCGGTGGGACTGCCCGCCGGGGTGGACCTGGCGGCCTACCGGGTGGTGCAGGAGGGGCTGACGAACACGGTGAAGCATGCCGAGGGGGCGAGTGTGTCGGTGTCGGTGGAGTACGCG
Source organism: Streptomyces sp. NPDC089799 (assembly GCF_040684755.1). Lineage (NCBI taxonomy): Bacteria > Bacillati > Actinomycetota > Actinomycetes > Kitasatosporales > Streptomycetaceae > Streptomyces > Streptomyces sp. NPDC089799. Next base: position 59,254 of record NZ_JBFBGR010000022.1, read on the forward strand.
CCCGGAGAGCTGCGGGTGGAGGTCACGGACGACGGCGGCCGGCCGCGGGCACCCCGCGGCGGGGGCACGGGGCACGGTCTGGCCGGGCTGCGGGAACGGCTCGCGGTGTACGGCGGTTCGCTGGACGCGGGCGGGCGCCCCGGTGGGGGCTTCCGGCTCCGCGCGGTGATTCCGGTGGAGGAGCCGTGACCGGGGCACCCCGAGTGGTGATCGTCGACGACCAGGCGCTGGTACGCACCGGGTTCCGCATGATCCTCACGGCCGACGGCATCGAGGTGGTCGGGGAGGCTCCCGACGGCGACGCCGCGGTGGACACGGTCCGGCGCACCCTGCCGGACGTGGTCCTGATGGACGTTCGGATGCCCGGCACCGACGGACTGGAGGCCACGCGCCGCATCCTGCGGGATGGCGGACCGGCGCCCCGGATCATCATCCTCACCACCTACGACCTGGACCGGTACGTGTACGCCGCCCTGACCGCGGGCGCCAGCGGGTTCCTCCTGAAGGACGTGACCCCCGAGCACCTGGCCGCCGCCGTCCGCCTGGTCCGCTCCGGGGACGCCCTGCTGGCCCCGGCCATCACCCGGCGGCTGGTGGAGCGCTTCGCCTCCGCCGACGACCGGACGGTGTCCCTCCACCGTGATCTGTCGGCCCTCACCCCGCGCGAGCTGGAGGTGCTGGAAGCCCTCGCACGGGGCCTGAGCAATGCCGAGCTGGCCGACCGCCTCCATCTCGGCGAGGCCACGGTCAAGACGCACGTCGCCCGGATCCTGGCCAAGCTCGGGCTCCGCGACCGGGCCCAGGCGGTGATCGCCGCCTACGAGACGGGCCTGATCACCCCGGCCGGCCGCGGGAACGGCGCCCCGGCCTGATGCCCGGTCACGCGGCCGTGGCGGCCACCGCGGGTGTCGGGCGTTGGGCCGTACGGACGTCCGGGGGGTGTCCTCGTGCGGGGTCGGTGGAAGGGAGGAGGCGACGTCGCGGCGTGCCCCCACCCGGGCCGGCCCGCACCGCTCCCCCAGCAGGAGGCAGACCCATGGACACCGACCCCGTGACGCGGTTCCTCCACGCGTTGAGCCCGGCCAGCCGGGAGGAGGCCGAGGGGCTGTCGCGCGAGGAGCTGGCGGAGATGGCCGAGGCGTGGGAGGGCTACCTCCGGAACGACACCAGCCTGCTGACCGTGGACGAGATCGATCCGCCCATGTCGGAGCACGAGGCCGCCGAGCACGTCGTACGGGACCGCTCCGGCGGCGCGTGACCGCGGGAGGGTGATCCGCCGGGCGTGACCTCAGGAGGGTGATCCGCCGGCGGGCGTGCCCCCGGGAGGGTCGCCCGCCGGACCGGTCGGCCCCGCGGGGTGTTCCCGCGGGGCCGGCCCGACGTCTCCGGGAGCGTTGCGGCCCGCCGCCGTGCTACGGGCGGGCGGCCGGGACGCGGTGGACGCGGTGGGACGGGTCGCGGACCTCGCCGACCAGGGTTTCCAGGACGTCCTCCAGGGCGACCAGGCCCAGGACCCGGCCGGTCTGGTCGGCGACCTGCGCCAGATGGGTGGCGGAGCGGCGCATCACGGTCAGCGCGTCGTCCAGCGGCAGGGTCGCCGACAGGGTGGGCATGCGCCGCCAGATCCGCTGCGGCACGGCCCGTTCCCGTTCCTCCAGGTCGAGGATGTCCTTGACGTGGACGTAGCCCATGAAGGCGCCGGTGTGGGAGCGGACCGGGAAGCGGGAGTAGCCGGTGCGGACGGTGAGCTGCTCGATCTGCCGGGGCGTGGCCGACGGGCCGACCGTGACCAGGCGGTCGCGGGCCAGCAGGACGTCGGTGACCGGGCGGCTGCCCAGTTCCAGGGCGTCCTCCAGCCGCTGCTGCTCGTCCGGTTCCAGCAGTCCGGCCTGGCGGGAGTCCTCCACCAGCCGGCCCAGCTGGGAGCTGTCGTAGACGGCCTCCACCTCGTCCTTGGGTTCCACGCCGAACAGGCGGAGCACGAAGTGCGCGCAGGCGCCCAGGGCGGCGGTGACCGGCCCGCAGACGCGGGCGAAGGCGACCAGGCCGGGGCTGAACCAGAGCGCGGTGCGCTCGGGCGCGGCCATGGCGAGGTTCTTGGGGACCATCTCGCCGATGACCAGGTGGAGGAAGACCACCGCGGCGAGCGCGACGGCGTAGCCGAGGGGGTGGACGAGGCCGTGCGGGACGTGCGCGGCGTGGAAGACCGGTTCCAGCAGGCGGGCCACCGTAGGTTCGGCGACCGCGCCCAGGGTGAGGGAGCAGATGGTGATGCCGAACTGGGCGGCGGCCATCATCCGGGGCAGGTTCTCCAGGCCGTGCAGCACCTGGCGGGCCCGCTTGGAGGTCGCGGCGAGCGGTTCGATCTGGCTGCGGCGGACCGACACCAGGGCGAACTCGGCACCGACGAAGAACCCGTTGGCGAGGACGAGGACCAGGGCGAAGACGAGTTGCAGCGCGTTCACCGGCCGACCGCCCCTGCTCCGGCGGTGCGGTCCGCGGCGGGACGGTCCGGGGCGGGGCCGCCCGGGACCAGGGCGGGCGTCCGGTCCGGCTCGGCGACGGCGCTGACGCCGAAGGCGGCCGGAGCCACGATCGGTCCGGTGCCGTACCCGGACAACGTGCCGGACCCGGTGCCGGCCGGGGTACCGGGGCCGGGGATCGGCGCCGGCAGGAGGCGGACCAGCCGGACCCGTTCGGCCCGGTTGCGTCCGACCCGGCGGACCGAGAGCCGCCAGCCGGGCAGTTCCGCACGGTCTCCCGGGGCCGGGATGCGGCCCAGCAGGTCCGCGACCAGTCCGGCCACGGTCTCGTACGGGCCTTCGGGCACCTCCAGGCCTATCCGGCGCAGGGTGTGCACGCGGCAGCTGCCGTCCGCCTCCCAGGAGGGCTTGCCGTCCTCGGCGGGTACGGGCGCCAGCTCGGGCCCGGCCTCGGTGTGGTCGTGCTCGTCGCGGACCTCGCCGACGAGTTCCTCGACGATGTCCTCCAGGGTCACCACCCCGGCGGTGCCGCCGTATTCGTCGACGACCACGGCCATCGGCTGCTCGCTGCGGAGCAGTTCCAGCAGCGGCTGCACGGGCAGGGTGCCCGGGACCAGCAGCGGCGGTACGGAGATCAGGGCGACGCCGGTCCGGGCGCGCTCCGGTTCCCGCACGGCGAGCGCGTCCTTGAGGTGGACCACGCCGGTGATCTCGTCGATCCGGTCGCGGTAGACGGGGAAGCGGGAGAGCCCGGTGGCGCGGGTGAGGTTGACCACGTCGGCCGCGGTGGCGGTGGACTGGAGGGCGCTGACCTTCACCCTGGGGGTCATCACGTGCTGCGCGGTGAGCTCGCCGAGCGAGAGGGTACGGACGAACAGGTCCGCGGTGTCCTGTTCGAGGGCGCCGGCCTGGGCCGAATGGCGGACCAGGGAGACCAGCTCGCCGGGGGTGCGGGCGGAGGCCAGCTCCTCGGCCGGTTCGACGCCGAGTGCCCGGACGAGCCGGTTGGCGACGGAGTTCAGGCCGGCGATGACCGGCCGGAAGAGACGGGAGAAGACCTGCTGCGGGCCGGCCACGAACCGGGCGACCTGGAGCGGCCGGGAGACCGCCCAGTTCTTCGGGACGAGTTCGCCGACCACCATCTGTACGGCGGAGGCCAGCAGCATGCCTATGACCACGGCGATGCCGGGGACGGCCCCGCGGGGCAGGCCGGTGGCGGCGATCGGGCCGGACAGCAGCGCCGCGAGGGCCGGCTGGGCCAGCATGCCGACCACCAGGGAGGTGATCGTGATGCCGAGCTGGGTGCCGGAGAGCTGGAAGGACAGCTCGCGGAGGGCCTCGACGACGGTACGGGCGCGCCGGTCGCCTTCGGCGGCGGCGCGTTCGGCCTCCGGCTTCTCCACGGTGACCAGGCCGAATTCGGCAGCCACGAAGAAGCCGTTGGCGAGGATGAGGACGAAGGCCGCCCCGAGCAGGAGTAGCGGGATGGTCATGATGCCGCCGCCTCCTCCGGGGAGAGGGCGGCGCGGGTACTACCGGACGATCCGTCCATTGCTGGAGGGAGTCACTCCTCGAGTCGCAGGTGCCCACGGGCCTGGTCGGAACCGGGGCCGGTGGCAGGGCGCGCTCGTGCGCCCCGCCACCAGAGTAGTCAGTGAGATCGTCCCCGCAATGGGGACGCCCGCCGTGTGCCCCGGCGTCACCCGGTGCGTCGGGGGGCGGCGGCGGTGCGTCGGCGGGCGGCGGCGGTGTGCCGGCTGCGGGTCAGCCCTCGTGCGCGCCCGTGCCGCGGGTCTCGGCGAGGCCGCGCAGGGCCCGGGCGTCGGTGATGGCCTGCTGCCTGGCGATGCCGGGCTGGATGCCGAGGACGGGCAGGCTGGTGCCGTCGCTGAGGTCGAGGAACACCCAGGGGTCGCCCGGCCGGAGGTTGACCCGGAGGATCTGCGCCCAGGCCAGGCGGCGCCTGGTGGTCAGGTTCACCACCGTCACGCCCTCGTCGTCGGCGACCACCTTGGGCCGGGACAGCAGCACCAGGACGGAGGTGAGCAGCGCCGCCGTGAAGACGAAGCTGATCCGCTCCCCGGCGGAGAGCCGTTCCAGGAGCAGCGCGATCGCCGTGATGGTGGCGAACATCGCCGCTCCTGTGGTGAGCAGGACGATCCGGGTGCGGGTGGGCCGGAAGGTGACGGGGAGGGCCGGCAGGTCGGTGCCCGTGCCCGTGCTCGTGTGCGCGGCCATCAGAGGCGGCAGGCGTGGATCGAGGTGGTCAGGATCGCGCGGGCGCCGAGCTCGTACAGGTCGTCCATGATCCGCTGGGCGTCCTTGGCGGGGACCATCGCTCGGACGGCGACCCAGCCCTCGTTGTGCAGCGGGGAGACGGTCGGCGACTCCAGGCCGGGAGTGAGGGCGACGGCGCGCTCCAGGTGCTCGGCGCGGCAGTCGTAGTCCATCATCACGTACGAGCGGGCCACCAGGACGCCCTGGAGGCGGCGCAGGAACTGCTGGACCTGCGGGTGGTCGGCGTCGGCGCCGTTGCGCCGGATGACGACGGCCTCGGACTTCAGGATCGGCTCGCCGATGACCTGCAGGCCGGCGTTGCGCAGGCTGGTGCCGGTCTCGACCACGTCCGCGATGATCTCGGCGACGCCGAGCTGGATGGCCGTCTCGACGGCTCCGTCGAGGTGGACGACGGAGGCGTCGATGCCCTGGTCCGCGAGGTGCTTGGCGACGATGCCCTCGTAGGAGGTGGCGATCGTCATGCCGTGGAAGTCCTGCGGGCCCTTGGCGGTGCCGGGGCGGGTGGCGTAGCGGAAGGTGGAGCGGCCGAAGTTCAGCGGGAGGATCTCCTCCGCGTTGGCTCCGGAGTCCAGCAGCAGGTCGCGACCGGTGATGCCGATGTCGAGCTTGCCGGACGCGACGTAGATCGCGATGTCCTTGGGGCGCAGGTAGAAGAACTCGACCTCGTTCTCGGGGTCGACGGTGACGAGTTCCTTGGACTCCTTGCGCTGCCGGTAACCGGCCTCATGGAGCATCTCCGACGCAGGTCCGGAGAGTGAACCCTTGTTGGGGACGGCGATGCGCAGCATGAGGACGGTTCCTTTGTTCGCGTGAGAGTGGTGCTGTGCGGAGCGGGGGTGAGGGGGTGGCCGGCGGCTGGGCCGGCCGGAGGTGCTCGTACCGGATCAGAGGTACTTGTAGACGTCGTCCAGGGAGATCTCGCGCGCGACCATCATCACCTGGACGTGGTACAGCAGCTGCGAGATCTCCTCGGCGGCGGCTTCCTTGCTCTCGTATTCGGCGGCCATCCAGACCTCGGCGGCCTCCTCGACGACCTTCTTGCCGATGGCATGGACGCCCTTGCCGACCAGCTCTGCGGTGCGGGAGGTGCCGGGGTCGCCGTCGGCCTTGGCCCGGAGCTCCGCGAAGAGCTCCTCGAATGTCTTGTTCGCCATGATGGTCCTCAGAATACGGGTTCCCCCGCCGCGACTCAGCGCCAGGGTTCGCTGACCGTCCGCAGGGTCATCGCGGTGGAGACGGCGGCGGTGACCGCTTCGTGCCCCTTGTCCTCGTTCGACCCTTCGAGTCCGGCGCGGTCCAGCGCCTGCTCGTCGTTGTCGCAGGTCAGAACGCCGAAGCCGACGGGGACTCCGGTCTCGACCGACACCTGCACCAGGCCCTGGGTGACGCCCTGGCACACGTAGTCGAAGTGGGGGGTGCCGCCGCGGATGACCACGCCGAGGGCGACGATGGCATCGTAACCGCGACCGGCGAGTACCTTCGCCACCACCGGGAGCTCGAAGCTGCCGGGGACCCGGAGCAGGGTCGGCTCGTCGATGCCGAGCTCGTGCAGGGCGCGCAGGGCGCCGTCCACGAGGCCGTCCATGACCTTCTCGTGCCACTGCGCCGCGATGACCGCGACCCGCAGGTCGCCGCAGTTCTTCACGCTGAGTTCGGGTGCGCCCTTGCCGCTCACTGTTCCTGCTCTCCTCGGTGCTGGTGCTGGTGCTGTGCTGGTGCCGTACTTGGAGCCGGTGCCGGTGCCGGGGCTGCTGTGGTGCCCGGTGTCCGGCGTCCGGTGCTACTGGTTGCCGCAGGCGGAGGTGGTCACCGCCGTGTCCAGCCAGGGCAGGTCGTGCCCCATCCGGTCCCGCTTGGTGCGCAGGTAGCGCAGGTTGTGCTCGCCCGCCGGGGTGGGCATGGCCTCGCGGCCGGTCACCACGATGCCGTGGCCGACCAGGGCGGCGGACTTGTCGGGGTTGTTCGTCATCAGCCGTACGCTGCGGACACCCAGATCGGTGAGCATCTGGGCGCCGGCCCCGTAGTCGCGGGCGTCGGCGGGCAGGCCGAGTTCGAGGTTGGCGTCCAGGGTGTCGCGGCCGCGTTCCTGGAGCTCGTAGGCGCGGAGCTTGGACACCAGTCCGATGCCCCGGCCCTCGTGGCCGCGGAGGTAGACCACGACGCCGCGGCCGGCCTCCCGGATGCGCTCCATGGAGGCGTGCAGCTGGGGCCCGCAGTCGCAGCGCAGGGAGTGGAAGATGTCGCCGGTCAGGCATTCGGAGTGCATGCGGACCAGGACGTCCTCGCCGTCGCCGATCTCGCCGTGGACCAGGGCGACGTGCTCGACGCCGTCCACGGTGGAGCGGTAGCCGAAGGCGGTGTACTCGCCGAAGGAGGTCGGCAGGTTCACCTCGGCCTCGCGGCGCACGGTGGGTTCGGCGGAGCGGCGGTAGGCGACCAGGTCCTCGATGGAGATGATCGTCAGGCCGTGCTTGCGGGCGAACGGGATCAGCTCGGGCAGGCGCAGCATGACGCCGTCCTCGCCGGCGATCTCCACGATGGCGCCGACGGGGCGCAGGCCCGCGAGCCGGGCGAGGTCGACGGCGGCCTCGGTGTGGCCGTTGCGGACCAGGACGCCGCCGGGCTTGGCGCGCAGCGGGAAGATGTGGCCCGGCCGGACGAAGTCGGACGCCTCGGAGGTGCCGTTCGCCAGCAGGCGCAGGGTGGTGGCGCGGTCGGCCGCGGAGATGCCGGTGGAGACGCCGTGTTCGGCGGTGGCGTCCACGGAGACGGTGAAGGCGGTCTTCATCGACTCGGTGTTGTTCTGCACCATCTGCGGGAGCTCCAGGCGCTCCAGCTCCGGGCCCTCCATGGGGGCGCAGATCAGGCCGCGGCACTCGCTCATCATGAACGCGACGATCTCCGGGGTGATCATCTCGGCGGCGACGACCAGGTCGCCCTCGTTCTCCCGGTTCTCGTCGTCCACGACGACGACCGGGCGGCCGGCGGCGATGTCCCGGATGGCCTGCTCGATGGGGTCGAGCACGAAGAACTCGTCGGTGGTCATGCCGTTGCTCCTTCGAGGGCCGGGGCGGTTTGGGTACGGGAACGCAGCCACCAGTCGCGCATGCCCCACAGGACGAGCGCGCCGTAGATCACGTAGACGAAGCCGGAGAAGGCGTAGCCGTTGGCGAAGTTGAGGGGGACGCCGACCAGGTCGACCAGGAGCCAGGCGAACCAGAACTCGACCATGCCGCGGGACTGGGCGTACATGGCGACGATGGTGCCGACGAAGATGTAGGCGTCGGGCCACGGGTCCCAGGACATCCACGGGTAGGCCTTGAACAGCAGGGCGACGGCCACGGTGCCGGCCGCCGCGGCGGCGAGGAGCACCCCGCGCTCGGTCCAGCTCGCGAACCGGACGGCGATGCTGCCGTCCTGGGCCTGCTGCCGGCCGCGGTTCCACTGCCAGAAGCCCAGGGCGGCGACGACCATGACGACGACCTGCTTGCCGGCGCTGCCGGAGAGGTGGCCGGCGGCGAAGGCGGCGAACAGGATGAGCCCGGAGGCGAACTGGGCGGGCCAGGTCCATATGGAGCGGCGCCAGCCCAGGGCGAGGGCGATCAGACCGATCGTGTTGCCGATCATGTCGGACCACTTGATGTGCTGGTCGAAGGCGGTGAACGCCTCGGAGTTCAGCCAGTCGAGGGCGCTCACTTGCCGGCCTCCGCGTCGTCGCCGGCCGCGCCCTTGTCGCCGAGCAGCCGCTCGACGTACTTGGCGAGGACGTCGACCTCCAGGTTGACCGGGTCGCCGCTCTGCTTGATGCCGAGCGTGGTCAGCGCGAGCGTGGTCGGGATGAGGCTGACGGTGAAGTAGTCGGCGGCGGCCTCGACCACGGTGAGGCTGACGCCGTCGACGGTGATGGAGCCCTTCTCGACGACGTACCGCGAAAGGGCGGCGGGCAGCGAGACCTTGACGATCTCCCAGTGCTCGGACGGGGTGCGGGAGAGGATCTCGCCGGTGCCGTCCACGTGGCCCTGGACGAGGTGTCCGCCGAGCCGGCCGCCGAGGGCCATGGGGCGTTCCAGGTTGACCCGGGAGCCCTTGGCGAGCGCGCCGAGGCTGGAGCGGTCGAGGGTCTCGCGCATGACGTCGGCGGTGAACTCGCCGTCGGCGGTCTCCACCACCGTCAGGCAGACGCCGTTGACGGCGATGGAGTCGCCGTGCTTGGCGCCCTCGGTGACGACGGGGCCGCGCAGGCGGAAGCGGGAGGCGTCCGCGAGCTGCTCGACCTCGGTGACCTCACCCAGTTCTTCGACGATTCCGGTGAACACTCAGTGCTCCTTGGGGGCGGTGGTGGGAACGGCGGTGATCCGGAGGTCGGGGCCCATGCGGACGGCCTCCGTGATGTCCAGGCGCAGGGCCCGGGAGATGTTCGTGACTCCGGCGTCGGCGAGGGCGGCGGGGCCCGCGCCGAGGAGTGCCGGGGCGATGTATCCGATGACCCGGTCGACGGCCGCGGCCTCCAGGAAGGCGCCCGCGAGGGCGGGTCCGCCTTCCAGGAGGAGGGAGCGGACGCCCCGGTCGTGGAGCCGGGCGAGCAGGTCGTGCACGTCGATCCGGCCGTCGTACAGCGGCAGCCGGAGCAGGTCCGCGGCGGCCGGCAGGTGCCCGGTCTCGGCGTCCTCGCCCACGACCAGCAGGGTGGGCGCGGCGTCGTCGAGGATGCGGGCGGTAGGGGGCAGGCCGGCCCGGGTGTCGAGCGCGATCCGCAGGGGCTGGGTGGCGCCCTCGACGCCGCGTACGGCCAGGTGCGGGTCGTCCGCGCGGAGGGTGCCGCCGCCGACGAGCACGGCGTCGGCCTCGGCGCGCAGCCGGTGCACGTCGGCGCGGGACTCGGCGGAGGTGATCCAGCGGCTGGAGCCGTCGGCGGCGGCGCTGCGGCCGTCGAGGGTGGCGGCGTACTTCCAGGTGACGTACGGGCGGCCCAGGCGCACGGAGGTCAGCCAGGCGGCGTTGCCGGTCTCGGCCTCGTCGCGGAGGAGCCCGCCGGTGGTCTCGACGCCGGCCGCGCGGAGAGTGGCGGCGCCGCCCGCGGCCTGCGGGTTCGGGTCGGGGACGGCGTAGACGACACGGGCGATGCCGGCATCGGTCAGGGCCTGGGCGCAGGGGCCGGTGCGGCCGGTGTGGTTGCAGGGTTCGAGGGTGACGTAGGCGGTGCCGCCCCGGGCGGCCCCGCCGGCCGCCTGCAGGGCGTGGACCTCGGCGTGCGGGCCGCCGGCCCGCTGGTGCCAGCCTTCGCCGACGACGGTGCCGGCGGGGTCGGTGATGACGCAGCCGACGACGGGGTTGGGGCTGGTGGAGCCGAGGCCGCGGGCCGCGAGCTCGACGGCGCGCCGCATGGCGCGGGCGTCGGCCTCGTATGCGGGGGTCGCGTCGGTAAGCGCTTCGCTACGCGCGTCGGCGTGGAACGCCACCGGGTCCACGGGGTCCACCGGGTCCTCCTGCCTCATCGGGCACGGACTCCGGGGCTGCCGTCGACAGAAGACGACAGAGCAAACGGGACAAGCGCACACGGGACGCCGAGGCCGGATGAGCGGTTCGTTCGTCCGTCCGTGTTTCCGCTTGTCCGCCCCCGTGCCGTGGAACCACGGGTGGGGCGGGGTGATGCGGGTACGGATACGGCGAACCGCCGACGGCGGCGTACCGGTGACTGGCCCGCCGCGCACTGCCTCCCATCCGGACTTTAACCGTCGGTCCAGGAATTTCACCTGGTCAACCGGCCGCTGGCTGCGGACGGGTCGCGGACTATACCGCCGGTTCGGAATTACACCGACCCCGGAGTGCGCTGCTACTGGTACTCCTGCCAGTGTGCCATGGCCGATCGACGGCCATGCGGGTGAAGTGGTGTGGCCTGGCTCACAACGTCGCACTGCCGTGCGGGCTCGGCGCCCGCGCTGCGGGGCCCGCCCTCGCGAAGCCGGGCGGCCGTACGGCGCCGCCGCGCGGACGAGGCCCGGCGGCCGTACGCCGCGGCCGCGCGTGTCGGCCGTCACCTCGGCCGGGCGGGGCGTCGCTGCCGCACGGCGCCGCCGTGTGCACCGGCTGTCACCCCGGCCGGGGCGGAGCCCCGCGCGACGCGTGTGCGCGGCGCGGCGGAGGCGCGCGCACGCGCTGCGGCGGGAGCGCCGTATCGGCTTTGGTCCAGACCTATTGACGGGGTGGTCTAGTCCTCTTAATGTCTGCTTCACATTCCCAGGGAGACAGCCCGTCAGATGTGCGCACATCACGGGCAATTCGCGTTACCCCGAGCACGCCGTGTCCTGCCACACCTCCCCTCCCCAGGAGGCACGATGCCGTCCCCCTCCCCCACACGCACCAGAGCGATGCTGCTCGCATCCGGCGCGGCGATCGCCGGACTGCTGGTCGGCGGCCTCTCGGCCGGCGTCTCGCACGCCGCCGAGCACGAGTCCTGTCGCCCGGACGGGCTGTACAAGACCCCCGGCGTCGACGTGCCGTACTGCTCGGTCTACGACACCGAGGGCCGCGAGAAGATGGGCGCCGACCACCAGCGGCGCGTCATCGGCTACTTCACCGGCTGGCGCACCGGGAAGAACGGCCAGCCCGCCTATCTGGTCAACAACATCCCGTGGGACAAGGTCACCCACATCAACTACGCGTTCGCGCACGTCAGCGGAGACAACAAGATCTCCGTGGGTGCCGACGGCCCGGCCAACGAGGCCACCGGGATGACCTGGCCGGGCGTGGCCGGCGCCGAGATGGACCCCGCGCTCCCCTACAAGGGCCACTTCAACCTGCTCAACAAGTTCAAGAAGCAGCATCCGGACGTGAAGACCCTCATCTCCGTGGGCGGCTGGGCCGAGACCGGCGGCTACTTCGGCCCCGACGGCAAGCGCGTCGCCTCCGGCGGCTTCTACTCCATGGCCACCAACGCGGACGGCTCCGTCAACCAGGCCGGCATCGACACCTTCGCCGACTCCGCCGTCGCCTTCATCAAGAAGTACGGCTTCAACGGCGTCGACATCGACTACGAGTACCCGACCACCATGAAGGACGCGGGCAACCCGCTGGACTGGCAGCTCGCCAACGCCCGCCGCGCCGGACTGGTCAAGGGCTACGACGCCCTGATGAAGTCCCTGCGCCGGAAGCTGGACACGGCCGGCGCCGCCGACGGCAGGCACTACATGCTGACCGTCGCCGCCCCCTCCTCCGGCTACCTGCTGCGCGGCATGGAGACGTTCCAGATGCAGCAGTACCTGGACTACGTCAACATCATGTCCTACGACCTGCACGGCGCCTGGAACGAGTACGTCGGCCCGAACGCCTCCCTCTTCGACGACGGCAAGGACGCCGAGCTGGCCGCCGCCGGGGTCTACGGCTCCCAGCAGTACGGCGGCATCGGCTACCTCAACACCGACTGGGCGTACCACTACTTCCGCGGTTCCATGCCGGCCGGCCGGATCAACATCGGCCTGCCGTACTACACCCGCGGCCACAAGAACGTGCAGGGCGGCACCGACGGCCTGTGGGGCAAGGCGGCGGCGACGAGCTGCCCGGCCGGGTCCGGCCTGGCCAAGTGCGGTGACGGCGCGGTCGGCATCGACAACCTGTGGCACGACAAGGACGACAACGGCAACGAGTCCCCGGCGGGCTCGAACCCGATGTGGCACGCCAAGAACCTGGAGAAGGGGATCGTCGGCGACTACGTCTCCCAGTACGGCTTCCCCGCGAACACCACGCTGACCGGCACCTACGCCCGCAAGTACGACCCGACCCTGGTCGCGCCGTGGCTGTGGAACGCGCAGAAGAAGGTCTTCCTCTCCACCGAGGACGAGCAGTCGGTGGCCGCCAAGGCCGACTACGTGGTCGACCGCGGCATCGGCGGCACCATGGTGTGGGAGATGGCGGGCGACTACGCCTGGAACGCCGCCAAGGGCCAGTACGAGATGGGCTCCACGCTCACCTCGCTGATGTACGACAAGTTCAGGGCGGCCTCGCCGTACGGGGCGAAGAAGGCCGGCGCGACCGCCCTGCCGGCGCAGGCGGTCGACATCAAGACGGAGTTCACCGACTTCAAGCTCGGCGACTCGAACTACCCGATCACCCCGAAGATCAAGATCACCAACAACACGAAGACCGCACTGCCGGGCGGCACCGAGTTCCAGTTCGACTACTCGACCTCGGCCCCGAACAACGCCTCCGACCAGTCCGGCTTCGGCACGAAGGTGATCAGCAGCGGTCACACCGGGAACAACGTGGGCGGGCTGAAGGGCGACTTCCACCGGGTCTCGCTGAAGCTCCCGGCCTGGCAGTCGCTGGCCCCCGGCACCTCGGTCGACCTGGCGTTCAACTACTACCTGCCGGTGTCCACCCCCTCCAACTGGACGGTGAACATCTCCGGTACGACGTACGCCCTGGCCGGCGACCTGGCGCGGGGCACCACGGTCGGCGAGCCGGGCGGCGGCAGCACCCCGCCCACCACGCCTCCGACCACCCCGCCCACCACTCCCCCGACCACCCCGCCGGGCGGCACCTGCACCGGCCCGGCGTACGTGGCGGGCCAGACCTACACGGGCGGCACCGTGGTCTCGCACAAGGGACACCACTGGAAGGCCCAGTGGTGGACGCAGAACGAGGAGCCCGGCACCACCGGTGAATGGGGAGTCTGGAAGGACCAGGGAGCCTGCTGAGTCCGGGCGGTGATCAGGTGACCTGAGGGGAGGGCCCGGCGGCCGGTGGCCGCCGGGCCCTCTGCCATGCTCCGGCCGTGATGAATCCACCGATCAACACCCGTGATACGACTGCCGTGTTCGAGGAGCAGCGGGGCCGGATGTTCGGCATCGCCTACCGGATGCTGGGCTCCGCCACCGAGGCCGAGGACATGGTCCAGGATGCCTGGCTGCGCTGGGACGCGGACGACCGGGACGACGTGGTCCACCCGGGCGCCTGGCTGGCCAGGACGGTCACCCGGCTCTGCCTGAACCACCTCGACTCGGCCCGGGTCCGCCGCGAGCAGTACACCGGCCCGTGGCTGCCGGAGCCCGTGTTCACCGGCGACGGTGCGCTGGGCCCCCTGGAGTCCGCCGAGCAGCGGGAAGGGGTGTCGCTCGCCCTGCTGGTGCTGCTGGAGCAGCTCACCCCGACCGAGCGCGCGGTGTACGTGCTGCGGGAGGCGTTCGGGTACGGCCACCGGGAGATCGCGGAGCTGCTGGAGCTCTCGGAGGCCAACTGCCGTCAGCTGTACCGGCGGGCCGCCGGGCGGGTGGCCGCGCCCCGGCCGCGCTTCCGGCCCGACCCGGAGGAGTGGCAGAGCCTGATGTCCGGTTTCATGGCGGCCGCGCAGCAGGGGGACCTGGCCGGGCTGGAGCGGCTGCTCGCCGCGGACGTGGTGTTCGTGTCGGACGGCGGTGGCGTGGTCAGCGCGGCGCGGAAGCCCGTGCTGGGCCGGGAGAACGTGGCGCGGCTGGTCCTGGGGCTGATGGACCGGTCCGTCGGACGGGTCCCGGTCGGCGTGGTCGAGGTCAACGGGTTGCTCGCGCTGTGCTTCGAGAACACCGCGGTGGTGCAGTTCGAATTCGAGAACGGCCTGGTCACCGGGGTGCGGAGCATCCTGAACCCGGAGAAGCTGAAGTTCTTCCGGGAGCAGCTGTCACGTTCCGGGGGGCCGTCCGGTCCAGGCAGGTGACCGTACGGGCACACGGAAGACGGAAAGCAGGCACACCATGACCACCATCGTCGTCACCGGAGGCACCGGCACCCTCGGCAGGCCGCTCGTACGGCTGCTGCGGGATGCGGGCCACGAGGTCCGGGTGCTGAGCAGGAGCTCGGCCGAGTACCCCGTGGACCTGGCCGAAGGTACCGGCCTGGACGCGGCGCTGGCGGGCGCCGAGGTGGTGGTGCACTGCGCGAGCAGTCCCAGGGGCGGGGACGGGAAGGCGGCCGCCCGGCTGGTCGCGGCGGCCCGGACGGCGGGGGTCCGGCACCTGGTGTACATCTCGATCGTGGGGGTGGACCGGGTGCCGCTGCCGTACTACAAGGCGAAGTACGGGGTCGAGCGGCTGGTGGAGGAGTCGGGGCTGGGCTGGACCGTGCTGCGCGCCACCCAGTTCCACGACCTGGTGCTGGGGTACTTCCGGGCGGTGGGGAAGCTGCCGGTGCTGCTGGTTCCGGCGGGGGTGTCGGACCAGCCGGTCGAGGTGGAGGAGGTCGCCGCCCGGCTGGCGGAGCTGGCGGTCGCCCCGCCGGCCGGGCGGGTGGCGGACATGGGCGGTCCGGAGACGCGCCTCGTGGCGGACCTGGCCCGTGTCTACCTGCGGGCCGCGGGGCGGCGCCGGCCGGTGCTGGGGGTACGGCTGCCGGGGAAGACCTTCGCGGCGTTCCGCCGGGGCGGCCATCTCGCCCCGGCGCACGCGGTCGGCACGGTCCGCTTCACGGAGTTCCTGGACCGGCAGGGCATCCGCGCGGCGACCGGGCACCGGGCCTGACCGGTCGCCCGAGCACCCGCCGGCCGGGCGACCCGACGATCGGGCGACCGGGCGGGTGATGAGCGGGCGGACGTATGGCCCGGCCCGCCGGACCGGCACGGGGGTCCGGCCCGGCGGGCCCGGCTGCCACCCGCCCCCGCCGTCAGCCGCCGCCGGCCGGGCGGCGTGCCGCGCCCGGTCCGTCACGCCCCTCGCGGCTCCCCCGGGCGGGGTGGGGCCGGCGGGGCGAAGAGGACCTGTTGGGCGGCTTCGCGGGCGGCCAGGCGGCCGCCGGAGAGGACGGCCGCGCCGCCGAGGGAGGAGGCGCGGACGGAGGTGGGGACGGGGGTGAGGGCGGCGAGGCGGGCGGCGACCCGGTCGGCGAGGCCGGAGCCGCCGGCCAGGCCGAGTTCGCCGCCCAGGATGACGCAGCCCGGGTCGACCACGGCGGCCACGGCGGCCGCGCCGAGGGCGAGCCGTTCCGCGAGCGCGTCGAGGAAGGCCGGGCCGGCCGCGCCCGCGACCGCCTCCTCCGGGCTGCCGGCGAAGCCGTGTCCGGCCGCGAGCCCGGCCACGGCGGCCCGGCCCGCCAGGGCGTGGAAACCACCCCCGCAGTCCGTGGCGGAGGGCAGGCCGGCCGTCCCCGGCACCGGCAGGAAGCCGATCTCGCCGGCGCCCCCGGAGGCACCCCGGCGCAGTCGGCCGTCCAGGACCACGGCCGCGCCGACGCCGGCGCCCAGCCACAGCAGCACGAAGGAGTCCAGGTCGCGGGCGGCGCCCAGGCGCTGCTCGGCCAGGGCCGCCAGGTTGGTCTCGTTCTCCACCAGCACCCGGGCGGGCAGTTCGCGCTGGAGCAGGGCGACCAGGTCCCGGTGCCAGGAGGGCAGTCCGGTGCTGTCGCGGAGTTCTCCGGTGTCGGGGGCGACCAGGCCGGGTGCGCCGATCATCACGGTGTGCAGGGCGTCGGCCCCGGCCTCCCGGGTGGCGCGGCGCAGCGCCGTGACCGCGTCGGCGGGTGCCGCCACCGGGAGCGCGGTGCGGGCGAGCGGGTTGCCGAGCAGGTCGGTGACCACGGCGGTGACGCTGTCCGTGCGGACGTCGAGGGCTGCGAGGTGGGCGCGGCGGGCGACGATCCCGTAGAGCTTGGCGTTGGGTCCGCGGCGCTGTGCGCCGGACTCCCCCACGACCTCGATCAGCCCGGCGCCGGTGAGGCGTTCGACGAGGTCGGCGACGGAGGGGCGGGACAGGCCGGTCCTGGTCTTGAGCTGGCCGGCCGTCAGGGGGCCCTCGTCCTGGAGGAGGTTCAGGGCCAGCCGGTCGTTGATCACCCGGGCGGTGCTCGGGGACGCGGGGGCGGCGGCGGGGGTGGCAGGGGGGCGGGCAGCAGTCACTCGCTCATCCTAAGGAGCCGGAAATCAAGTTTTATCAGGCAGGCTTCCTGATAGTTTAGCGCGCATGACGCCAACGACCGGGGAACCGACGACCGGAAAACCCGCGACCGGGGAAACCGACCTCTCGCCGCGGCGGCTGCGCCGCGCCCGCCGCTCCGTGGCCGCCGTCTTCTGCGTGCACGGCGCGGTCACCGGCAGCCTGGCCACCCGCATCCCGTGGATCCAGGAGCACACCGGGCTGGGTGCCGGCGGCCTGGGCCTGGCCCTGGCCTTCCCCGCGCTCGGCGCCGCGCTCGCGATGCCGCTCGCCGGGCGGGTCAACCACCGGCTCGGCGCCCGCACGGCACTGCGCGTGCTGCTGGTGCTGTGGACCCTGTCGCTGGCGCTGCCCAGCCTGGCCCCGGGACTGCTCGCGCTCTGCGCGGCCCTGCTGGTCTACGGCGCCACCGCCGGAATGTCCGACGTGGCGATGAACGCGCTGGGCGTGGAGACCGAGAACCGGCTGGGCCGTTCGATCATGTCCTCGCTGCACGGCATGTGGAGCGTGGGCGCGCTGCTCGGCTCCGCGGCCGGCACCCTCGCCGCGCACGCCGGCACCGATGCCCGGGTGCACCACCTGGTCGCCGCCCTGGTGCTGACGGCGGCCGGGCTGGTCGCCGTACGCGGGGTGCTGGACCTGCGCAGCCCGCCGGACGAGGAGGCGCCGCCGCACTTCGCGCTGCCGCCGAAATCGGCCCTGCTGATCGGGGCGGTGGGCTTCTGCGCGGTGTTCGCCGAGGGGGCGAGCCTGGACTGGTCCGCGGTCTACCTGCGGGACGTACTGGACACGGACGCGGGCCTGGCGGCCGCGTCGACCACGGCCTTCGCGCTGACCATGGCGGTGGCGCGGCTGGCCGGGGACCGGGTGGTGGACCGGTTCGGCGCGGTGCGCACGGTCCGGGCGGGCGGGGTGCTGGCCGCCGCCGGCGGGCTGCTGGTGGTGCTCGTACGGCATCCCGCGGGTGCTCTGGCCGGGTTCGGGCTGCTGGGGCTGGGCATCGCGGTGGTGGTCCCGCTGGCGTTCGCGGCGGCGGGGCGCAGCGGTCCGGCTCCGGCGCAGGCGATCGCCGGGGTCGCGACGATCACGTACACGGCGGGGCTGATCGCGCCGTCGGCGATCGGGGCGGTGGCCGATGCGAGTTCGCTGGTGGTGTCCTTCGGCCTGGTGACGGTGCTGGCGTTCGCGCTGGTGCCCGGGGCGGCGGTGCTGCGCCCGCGGAAGGGCGCTCCGGGCACCACGTCCGCGGAACGGGACGAACCGTCAGCAATCCGGCCGTGAAAGTCGGTTGCCCGGCCGTAAACTGACCGCCGGCGCGGCCGTGACCGTGCCGCCGCCGAAGCGGACGATCCTTCCCACCCACTCACCCACCGGCCGGCGAAACGGCGGAACGGAGCAGCACATGGGCCTCGGCGTGCGCTGGACCCTGCACGGCGACGGGCGCACCCCCGCCCCCGGAGCCGTGGTCCGGCCCGACGAGCGGCTGTCGTGGCCGCGCACCGCCGGGCTCGGCGCCCAGCACGTGGTGGCCATGTTCGGCGCGAGTTTCGTCGCGCCGGTCCTGATGGGCCTGGACCCCAACCTGGCCATCATGATGTCCGGTATCGCGACGATGGTGTTCCTGCTCGCCACGCGCGGCACGATCCCCTCCTACCTGGGCTGTTCGCTGTCCTTCGTGGGGGTCGCGGCCGCGATCCGGGCGAGCGGCGGGGACAGCGCGGTGGTGACCGGCGCGGTGTTCACGGTGGGTGTGGCGCTGTTCCTGGCCGGGCTGGCGGTGCAGCGGTTCGGGGCCCGGATCATCCACGCGGCGATGCCGCCGGTGGTCACCGGCGCGGTGGTGATGCTGATCGGCTTCAACCTGGCGCCGGTGACGGCCTCGACGTACTGGCCGCAGGACCAGTGGACGGCGCTGCTGGTGATGCTGTTCACCGGGCTGGCGGTGGTCTGCCTGCGGGGTTTCTGGTCGAGGATCGCGATCTTCCTCGGGCTGCTCTTCGGGTACGCCGTCTCCTGGCTCTTCGACCGCGTCTTCGGGAAGATCCACTCCCCCGCGGGCGGCCCGGAGGCGGTGGACCACTGGCGGCTGGACCTGTCGGGGGTGGGCACGGCGGACTGGATCGGGCTCCCCTCCCTCCACACCCCGGTCTTCGAGTGGTCGGCGGTCCTGGTCGCGCTGCCCGTGGTCATCGCGCTGGTCGCGGAGAACGCCGGGCACGTGAAGGCGGTCGGGGAGATGACCGGGGACGCCCTGGACGACCGGCTGGGCACGGCGATCGCGGCGGACGGCGCGGCCTCGATGCTGTCCACGGCCGTGGGAGGCCCGCCGAACACGACGTACTCCGAGAACATCGGGGTCATGGCGGCCACCCGCGTCTACTCGACGGCCGCGTACTGGGCGGCCGCCTGCTTCGCGCTGCTCTTCGGCCTGTGCCCGAAGTTCGGTGCGGTGGTGGCGGCGATCCCCGGCGGGGTGCTCGGCGGCATCACCGTCATCCTCTACGGGATGATCGGCCTGCTCGGCGCCCAGATCTGGATCAGCGGCCGGGTGGACCTGCGCAATCCGCTGAACCTGGTGCCGGCCGCGGCGGGCATCATCATCGGCGTGGGCAACGTCAGCCTGGAGTTCACCGCGAACTTCCAGCTGAGCGGCATCGCGCTCGGCACGATCGTGGTCATCACCGGCTACCACGCCCTGCGCTTCCTCGCCCCGGCGCACCTCAGGGTGCAGGAGCCGCTGCTGGATTCGGGCACCTCGGCCTACGACGAGGAGGACGGCCCGGACACGCGCGGCTGACACCGCCGGAGGGAAGGCTTCCGGCTCTCCTTCGCCCGAACCGGGGAAGCCCGCGGCCAAGTCACCCCGCTCGCGGGCGGCGGCTGGGAACCTGCACGCATGGAAGCGGTACTCGCGCGGATGCGCGACCTGGACCGGCGGCTGCCCCCGCACGACGGCGTGGCGGTGTTCAACCGGGTCTATCTGACGGTCACCGAGACCCTGCACGGCCGGATCGAGGGCGGGGCCTTCCCCGACCCCCGCCGCGCCGGGGACCTCACCGTGCGGTTCGCCCGGCGCTACCTCTCGGCGGTGGAGTCCGCGGCCGAGGGCCGCCGGAGCCCCGCCTGCTGGCGTCCGCTGTTCCAGTACCGCCGGCATCCCGGCATCCGGCCCCTGCAGTACGCGCTGGCCGGGATCAACGCGCACATCGGCCATGACCTGGCCCTGGCGGTGGTCGCCAGCTGCCGGGCCCAGGACTGCTCCCCCGGCGCGCTGGAGGGCGACTTCGACCGGGTCGGCGACACCCTGGTCGCCCTGGAGGAGCGCATCCGCGAGGACCTGATGCCCGGTCCGGACCTGCTGGAGGTCGCGGACCCGGTCACCCACCTGATCGGCTCGTGGAGCCTGCAGCGGGCCCGCGACGGCGCCTGGGCGGCGGCCCGGCTGCTGTGGACCCTGCGCCGGTCCCCCGACCTGGCCGGGGAGTTCACCGAGTCCCTGGACGCCGGCGTCGGCCTGGTGGGCCGCTGCCTGCTGACCCCCCTGCCCGTCCCCCACCCGCGTCCGTCCTGCCGGACGGCCCTGGCCTGACGGGCGCGACCGGCTGCGGGGCGGGCACGGGTGGACTCCACTGCCCGGGGCCGGGTACGTGAAAACGGGCCGCCACCGCGCTCAGGGGAGTGGCGCGGTGACGACCCGGGTTCGGGGGAGGAACAGTCCTTCGCAGGAGCAGCCCTGGGGGGGATCAGTCCTCGGGGGGATCAGTCCTCGGGGAGCTCGACCGGGGCGATCTCCTCGTAGACGTCGCCCGGGCCGGGGTTGCCGGCGTCCGTGGAGCCGCCGAGGTGGTGCATGACGCCCCAGACGGCGTTCAGCGCGGTCTGGATCGCGCCCTCCGCCCAGCCGGCCGTCCAGGAGATGTCGTCTCCGGCCAGGAAGATGCCGCGCTTGTCCTCGGGCAGGCGGTCCTGCATGAAGTGCGTGAACAGGCGGCGCTGGTAGCGGTAGTGGCCCGGCAGGTTCGCCTTGAACGCGCCCATGAAGTAGGGCTCGTTCTCCCAGGAGACCGTCACCGGGTTGCCGATGATGTGGCGGCGGATGTCGACCTTGGGGTAGATCTCGCCGAGGGACTTCAGCATGACCTCCATCCGCTCGTTCGCGGACAGCGGCAGCCACTTCAGGCTGTCGTCGCACCAGGTGTACGACAGGCAGATGACGGCCGGCTGGTCCGGGCCGTTGTCCAGCAGGTAGGTGCCGCGGGTCATCCGGTCGGTCAGCGTCATCGACATGACGTCACGGCCGGTCTCCTCGTCCTTGTCCAGCCAGAACGGCCGGTCCACGGGGATGAAGAGCTTGCTGGACTCCATGTAGTGGGTGCGCTCGATCGCCGTCCAGTGGTCGATCGGGAACAGCGAGTCGTCGCACTGGATCTTCGACAGCAGCATCCAGGACTGCGCGGTGAAGATCGCGGCACGGTAGGTGCGGATGTCGCCGGAGGCGTCGGTGACGGTGATCCGGTTGCCGGCGGTGCGGTGCAGGCGGGTCACGGCCGGGCGCGGGGCGCCGTCGTGGAGGGAGGACAGCGAGGTGCCCTGCGCCCAGTGGACGATCTTCTCCGGCTCGCGCTCCCACAGGCGCAGCGGCAGCTGCTGGGAGCCGCCGACGATGCCGCGGTGGTGGTCGTCCGCCTCGGTGTAGACGACGCGGAGGATCTCCAGGATGGAGTTCGGGAAGTCGGTGTCCCAGCCGCCGGTGCCGAAGCCGACCTGGCCGAAGATCTCGCGCTTGCGGAAGGACTGGAAGGCCTCCGACTCGCACAGGAAGCCGTAGAAGGTCTGGTTGTCGAGCTTCTCGACGAGCTTGGCCCAGATCTCGCGGATGCGCGGGACGTCGCGCTCGCGCATGGCCTGGTTCATGTCGGAGAAGTCGGCGCCCTCGTCGAGGCAGGCGTTCCACGCGGTGGCGACGTCGCGGTAGACCTGCGGGAGGTCGGCGATGGTCTCGGCGTAGTGGGTCTCGCCCTTGAGGTCCACGACCGTCGAGGGGGTGGCCTCGGCGAGCGGGTTCGGGAAGGGCTGCGTCTGCAGGCCGACCAGGTCGATGTAGTGCTGGAGCGCCGTGGAGGAGGGCGGGAAGCGCATGGCGCCCATCTCCGCGGTCAGACCCTCGGCCTCCGGACCCTCGAAGCCGACGGTGCGGAGCCGGCCGCCGATCTGGTCCGCCTCGTAGACGACGGGCTTGAGGCCCATCTTCATCAGCTCGTAGGCGGAGACGATGCCGGAGAGACCGCCGCCGATGATCGCGACCTCGGTGCCGAGCTCGGTCGCCGGTATCTGGCCCAGGCCCGCAGGGTGGGCGAGGAAGTCGTCGTAGGCGTACGGGAAGTCCGGGCCGAACATGGTGATCGGCGGCATCGGCGGCTGTCCGTCGCTGTGCGGGACGGCGGTGGTGGGCACCGTGGACGTCATGGGGGTACGTCTCCTTGCGGGCAGGGCTCAGGGGGTGGAGCGGTGGGGGCGGGGGCGGGTCAGATCAGGGAGGCGTACAGGCCCGGACGGCGGTCGCGCAGGTACGGGTTGTTCTCCCGGGAGGCGGCAAGGCGCTCGGGGTCGGCCTCGCCGAACACCATCTCCTCGCCGCGGCCGGCGCGGGTACGGGTGGTTCCGTCGGGGCTCGCCAGGCAGCTGAGGCCGACGAACTCGAACTCGCCCTCCGGACCGGTGCGGTTGACGTACGCGATGTACATCTGGTTCTCGAAGGCCCGGACCGGGACCAGCTGTTCGGCGACGAACTGGAACGGGTGCATCTGGGCGGTCGGCACCAGGAGGAGGTCGGTGCCGGCGAGCGCGTGGGCGCGGACGTTCTCGGGGAACTCCACGTCGTAGCAGATCATGATGCCGATGCGCAGGCCCGCGTAGTCCGCCTGGACGACGGGGGTGGCGCCGGGGGTGAAGGCCTCCTGCTCGAAGCAGCCGAAGAGGTGGGTCTTGCGGTAGTTCGCGAGCGGGGTGCCGTCGGGGGCGATCAGCTGGGCCGAGTTGTGCACCGCGCCGGTCTCGCCGTCGCGCTCGGGGTAGCCGTAGAGGACGGCCAGGCCGTGGCGGCGGGCGATCTCGCCGATGGCGCGGGCGGACATGCCGTCCGCCTGCTCGGCGAGGCGTGCGACGTCCTCGACCTCCAGGGCGTACCCGGTGAGGAACATCTCGTTGGTCACGAGGAGCCCGGCCCCCGCCTGTGCGGCGCGCTCGGCCGCCTCGTCGAGCGCCTTCAGGTTCTCGGCGACGTCGCCGAGCCGGCCGGAGCTCTGGAGGAGGGCGGTGCGCAGCGGGGGCATGGGCGTACCTCTGTGGAAGGTGGGGTGGGTGAGATGCGGTGCTACGACCGTACGTTTTGGCATCTGGGTGGAACAAGGCGCGACTGTTGCGTGCCGATGAGCGATTCGTTGCGTGTTTTCGCTGTGCAGCGGCGATTCGTTGCGCAGGGCATTCGCCCGGCCCCGCTTCTACGGGGCTCCGCCCCGGCCCCGCCCGGCTGTGGGGCGGGTGCCGCGGGGCGGCGAATCGTTGCGTGGCCCCGCCACGGGTCCGGCTCCGCTGCGCGGGGCCATTGCCCCACCCCGCCTCCCCCGGACTCCGTCCGGGGGACCCCATCCCGAAACCGGGGCTCCGCCCCGGACCCCCTCTTCGCCTGCGGGCCGGTGGGGGCTGAGCGCGCAGTTCCCCGCGCCCCCGGGGGCTCGGTGTGGGCGGGTGGGCACACGGGACACCGCTGCCCGGCAGCCGTACCCGGCCCGGACGGAGGTCCGCTCAGGCCGCCCGGCCCCGCAGGGTTACGCCGGGGCGCCCGACGTGAAGCGGCGGAGGAGGGGGGAGAGGACCAGGACGGACTTGGTGCGCTCCACGAAGGGCTCGCCCGCGATCCGTTCCAGCACCCGCTCGAAGTGCCGCATGTCCGAGGCGAAGATCTGGACGAGGGCGTCCGCGTCGCCCGTGACGGTCGACGCGGACACCACCTCGGGGTACCGCTCCAGGCCCCGCCGGATGTCGTCCGGCGAGGTGTTGTGCCGACAGTAGATCTCGATGAAGCCCTCGGTCTCCCAGCCCATCGCGGCGGGGTCGACACGGACCGTGAAGCCGGTGATGGCGCCTTCGGCCCGGAGCCTGTCCACGCGCCGCTTCACGGCGGGCGCGGACAGACCGACCTCGGAGCCGATGTCCGCGTAGGAGCGGCGGGCGTCCTCGGCGAGGGCGTGCACGATGCGTTCGTCGAGATCGTTCAGTCGCACGGGGCGTGGGTCACTTCTCTGTCGGTACCTCGGCCGCGGCCACCGCCAGGGTGGAGCGGCGCATTCCGTAGAGGAAGTAGATCACGAGTCCGACCGCCATCCAGACACCGAACGCGACCCAGGTCGCCACCGGCAGGCTGTACATCATGTAGCCGCAGGCGAGGAAGCCGAGGATCGGGGTGACCGGGAACCAGGACACCTTGAAGGTGCGCGGCATGTCCGGCTTGGTCCGGCGGAGGATGACCACGGCCACGTTGACCAGGGCGAACGCGAAGAGCGTGCCGATGCTGGTGGCGTTGGCCAGCTCGCCCAGCGGGATGAAGGCGGCCAGGGCGCCGCAGAAGACGGAGACGACGATCACGTTGGCGCGCGGGGTGCCGGTCTTGGGGTCGACCTTGGCGAAGAGCTTGGGGACCAGGCCGTCGCGGGACATCGCGAAGAGGATGCGGGTCTGGCCGTAGAGGACGGCGAAGACGACGGAGGCGATGGCGACCACCGCGCCGGCGGCCAGGACGACGCCCCAGAAGGAGCCGCCGGTCACATCGGTCATGATCTTGGCGAGCGCGGCCTCGGTGCCCTCGAAGTCCTGCCACGGCATGGCGCCGACGGCGACGAACGCGACGAGGACGTAGAGGACGGTGACGATGCCCAGCGAGAGCATGATCGCGCGCGGCAGGTCCTTCTTCGGGTTCTTGGCTTCCTCACCGGCGGTGGAGGCGGCGTCGAAGCCGATGTAGGAGAAGAAGAGGGTGGAGGCGGCGGCGCTGATGCCGGTGACGCCGAGCGGGGCGAGCGGGGCGTAGTTGCCGGCCTTGATGCCCATGACGCCGATGCCGATGAAGAGCGCCAGCGTGACGATCTTGATGATGACCATGATCGTGTTGACCCGGGCGCTCTCCTTGGCGCCGCGCATCAGGAAGACCATGGCGAGCAGGACGACGACCAGCGACGGCAGGTTGATCCAGCCGCCCTCGCCCATCGGGGCGGCGGAGAGCTTCTCGGGGAGCGTGACGCCTATGGTCCCGTCGAGCAGCTCGTTGAGGTACTGGCCCCAGCCCACGGCCACGGCCGAGACGGAGACGGCGTACTCCAGGACCAGGCACCAGCCGCAGATCCAGGCGATGAACTCGCCCATGGTCGCGTAGGAGTACGAGTACGAGGAGCCGGAGACCGGCACCGAGCCGGCCAGCTCCGCGTAGGAGAGGGCCGAGAACAGCGCGGTCAGGCCCGCGATGACGAAGGAGATCGTGACGGCCGGGCCGGCCTTGGGGGCGGCTTCGCCGAGGACGACGAAGATGCCCGTGCCCAGGGTGGCGCCGATGCTGATCATCGTCAGCTGCCACATGGTGAGCGAGCGGCGCAGCACGCCGCCCTCGCCCTGGCCGCCCTCGGAGACGAGCTGCTCGACGGGCTTGCGGCGCAGCAACGGGTTCACAGGCTTGCGCGGCTCCTTCAGGAGCGTGGGCGCCTGGCCGTGATCGAGCACGAGGGACTCCTTTTGACACTGCGGATGGGGACGGGGCGGCGACCGCAGCGGTCCGGAGCAGGATTCAGGCGGGGGGCCTGGGCATGGGGGACCGCCGGGGAGGCGGTCGCGCCACTCCACGTACGGGGAGTGAGCCTAGGGGGTGAGGGTTCCCGCCCGTAATGCACCATCCTTGCAGATTCGCGCACGATCGTTGCGCGGATCTGTCCGGGATGGACGTTTGTTGCACATGGACGTTCGATCAGTGCGTCGGTCACCCTGAGCAACCTTTCTTGACACTTCGTCAGATCTGGCGCAGCGTGCCCTCCCATGGACCTGGACGTGCTCTACGAGATCGACGTGCCGAAGCCGTGGCACGGGGCTCATCCGCACGGGCAGCGGGCCGCCGAGCAGCGCGCCTACCGGGAGGCCGTGGAGCAGATCCGGCTGGCCGACCGGATGGGCTTCCGCACCGTGTGGGCGGTCGAGCACCACTTCCGCGAGGGCCGCTCGCACTGCCCCGCCCCCGAGGTGCTCCTCGGGCACCTGGCCGGGCTCACCGAGCGCATCCGGCTCGGCTTCGGGGTGACCCTCACCCCCTTCGGCTTCACCCCGCCGCAGCGCATCGCCGAGAAGGTCGCCACCGTGGACGTGCTGTCGGGCGGGCGCGTGGAATGGGGCACCGGCCGCTCCACCCCCATGGAGCAGGCCGCCTTCGGCGTGGACCGGGAGCGGTCCCGGGAGGACTGGGCGGAGGCGATCGGGATCGTCACCGGGATGTGGCGGGAGGAGTACTTCTCGTACGCCTCGGAGCGGTTCCGCTTCCCCCGGCGCATGGTCACGCCCAAGCCCGTGCAGGACCCGCACCCTCCCGCCTGGATGGCGGCCACCTCCCCCGGTTCGGCCGAGGTCGCCGGGGCGGCCGGGCTCGGCCTGCTCTCCTTCTCGATCATGCAGCCGCTGGACGCGATGGCCCGGCAGGTGGCCGCGTACCGCGGGGCCGCCCGGAACCCGCGGCCGATCACCGACGTGACCACGGACCGGGTCAGCGCCTACACCCTCGTCCACGCCGTCCCCTCGGGCGCCACCCCGGGCGCCCGGGTGTGGGACTCGGTGGCCTGGTGGTACTCCAACCTGGCGCAGTTCACGCTGGAGTGGGAGCTCCCCCACCTGGCCCCGGAAGAGCGCGAACGGGCCTTCCCGCTGCTCGCCCCGATCCTCGGGGGGAACGTCCCGGTGCGGGAGTTCGACGACGGGGACATGATCCTGATCGGTGACGCCGAGACCATCGTGGCCAAGGCCAAGCGGTACGCGGACCTCGGCGTCGACCAGCTGATCTGCTACGTGCAGTGGGGGTGGCTGGAGCACCAGGAGGTCCTGCGGACCATCGAGATCCTCGGGAAGGAAGTCATTCCCGAGCTCGCCGCATACCGGCCGCGGGCAGCGGGCGCATGAGCGGGCCGGGCCCGGGCGGGGGCCGGACCGCGAGCGGGTCGGGCGCGGGCGGGGCGGGCACAGGTGGGGCGGTCCCCAGCGGAGAGGCCCCGGGCGGGCCGGACCCCGGCGGGCCGCGCGCGGGCCGGGCGGCGTCGGGCCGAGGGGACCCGGGCCGGGAGGCCCCGGGCCGGGCGGCCCCGGGCCGGGCGGCCCCGGGCGGGGATGCCTCCGCCGCCCCGCCGCTGCCGCCCGACACCTCGCCCGTCCCCGACTACGCCGCCCTGCACCGCCTGGACGGCCACGGCATGGTGCTGCTCGGCGCCGGCAACGGCATCGGGCGCCAGACCGCCCACGCCCTCGCCGCCGGCGGCGCCCGGGTGCTGTGCGCGGACGTCGACGGGGACCGGGCGCGGGCCGTGGCCGCGGAGGTGGCCGGAGTCCCGCACACCGTCGACGTGACCTCCCGCACGGGCGTGCGCGAGCTCTTCGCGCGGGCCCCCGGCCTGCTCGGCGGACCCGTCCGCGGGGTGGTGGACATCGTCGGCGCGGCCCGGTACGCGGGCCTGGCCGAACTCGACGACGACACCTGGGACTGGCACTTCGACCTGGTGCTCCGGCACGCCTGGCTCGCCGTGCAGTACGGCGGCGAGGCCGTGGCGGCGTCCGGCGGGGGCCCGCTGGTGTTCGTCGCCTCGGTGTCCGGGCTCACGGGTGCTCCGCTCCACGCCGCCTACGGCGCCGCCAAGGCGGGTCTGGTCTCTCTGGTCCGCTCCGCCGCGGTGGAACTGGGCCCGCGCGGGGTACGGGTGAACGCGGTGGCGCCGGGCGTGGTGTGGACCCCGCGGATCGCCGCCCTGCTCGGTGCGGCGGGGCGGCGCGCCAACGCGGCGAACGCCCCGCTCGGCCGGGTCGCGGAGACCCCGGACATCGCCGCCGCGCTGTACTTCCTCGCCTCACCCCAGTCCTCGTACGTCACCGGGCAGACCCTGGTGGTGGACGGCGGGGTCGGGGTGAAGTTCCCGTACCCGACGATCGGAGGCGCCGAGTGACCCAAGGCGAAGGGTGGACGGATCCCGGACCGTTCCTGCGCGGGGTGGCCTGGCTGGACGGGGGGCGGCCGGTCCGCGCCGACCCCGCCGACACGATGCGACTGCCCTGGGACACCGGGGAGCGGGCCACCCTGCCCATCGGAGTGCGCCTGGAGTTCGGCGCGGACACCGCCCACGCCGTGGAGATCCGCTACCGGGCGACCGTACCCGGCCCGACGGACGCGCTGCGCGACCTCGCGCACGGGTTCGCGCTCTGGAACCGGGACGGCCTGCTCGACGAGGTCTTCACCGAGCCCGCCGCCGAGGCCGTCGTACGCATCGGACTGCCGCCGGGCCGCGGCCCCTACACCGTCCACCCGCCGGAGGGCCAGGCCCCGCAGTTGCTCGCCCTGCGCGGGATGGGCGGCCCGCTCACCGCTCCTCCCGCCGCCCCTCGCTGGGTGGTGCACGGCGACTCCATCACCGAGGGCTGGTGGTCCACCCGGCCCGCGCACGGCTGGCCCGCGGTGGCCGGACGGAACCTCGGCTGGGACACCGTCAACCTCGGCTACGCGGGCGCCGCGCGCGGCGAACTCGCCACCGCCCAGCAGCTCGCCGCCCTGCCCGCCGACGTGCTCACCCTCGCCTTCGGCACCAACTGCTGGTCGCGGGTGCCGCATTCGGCACCGCTGCTGTACGAGACCACCCGCGCCTTCCTGGACCTGGTCCGCCGGGGACACCCGAGCACCCCGCTGCTGCTGCTGTCCCCGGTGCTGCGGCCGGACGCCGAACGCGTGCCCAACCAGCTGGGAGCCACCCTGGGCGCGCTGCGCGACGCCATGGAGCGGGCGGTACGGGACCGGATCGCGGCCGGCGACGGCCGGCTGGCCCTGCTCCCCGGACGGGACCTGCTGGAGCCCGGGCACCTGGCCGACGGTCTGCACCCGAACGACGCCGGACACGAGGTCCTGGGCCTGTCTGTGGCCACGGCCCTGCGGCGGTCCGGGTTCGGCCCGGGGTGAGTGAGCCTCCCCACACCGGCCCGGCTGAACAGGACGGGCCGTCCGGGGCGTGTGGTCCGTACAGTCGCCCGCCCCCTGCGGCGGCGACACGGACCACACGTGGGAGAGACCAATCATGGGTACGAAGCGCGGAACTTCCCTGGCGGCCGTCGCGCTGGCCGTCGTCCTGGCGGCGACGGCCTGCGGCACCAAGAAGGACGACGCCGGTGCCCCGGGCAACGCGGCCAACGTCGGTGCCGCGGCACCGGCCCAGGCGCCCGCGGCGGGTGACGGGGCCAAGCCGGCGGGCGAGCTGCGGATCGCGCAGGACGAGAAGATCGGGGCCCTGCTCACCGACGGCGCCGGCTTCACCCTCTACCGCTTCGACCCGGACACGGCGAAGCCGCCGAAGGCCACCTGCGAGGGCGACTGCGCCAAGGCGTGGCCGCCGGTCCCGGCCGGCGACGTGAAGCCCGCCGCGGGCCAGGACCCGTCGCTGATCGGCGAGGTGGTGCGCGGCGACGGCAGCAGGCAGCTGACGGTCGGGGGCTGGCCGGCGTACCACTTCGCCAAGGACACCGCCCCGGGCGAGACCAAGGGGCAGGGCGTCGGCGGAACCTGGTTCGCGCTCGCGGCCGACGGCAAGAAGGCCGCCAAGGCGGCGGCCGGCAGCGGCGGGAGCGGTACGGGCGGTGGGAGCGGTACCGGCGGTGGGAGCGGTACGGGCTACGGTGCCGTGCCCGCCGGGCAGCCGGGACTGTCCGTCCGCAAGGACGACCGGCTGGGCGACCACATCGTCGACCGGAACGGCATGACGGTCTACCGGTTCAAGCCGGACACGGCCTGGCCGATGGTCTCCAAGTGCACCGGCGACTGCCTGGCGAAGTGGCCGGCGGTCGCCCCGGTGGAGAAGGCCGACACCAAGGGGATCACCGACCGCAACTACCTCGTACTGGACCGGCCGGACGGCCGGAAGCAGCAGACGGTGAACTGCTGGCCGGTCTACACGTTCACCGGGGACAAGAACCCCGGCGACACCAACGGACAGGGCGTCGGCGGCACTTGGTACGCGGTGTCCCCCGACGGCAAGCTCATCACGGTGAAGTAGGCGGAGCGGTCAGGTAGGCGGGGCGGTCAAGTAGGCGGGGCGGTTTCCCTGTCCGTCCGGCGGGGCGCTCCCTAGACTCCCGGGCATGGTGCGCGTACTGGCGGTCGACGACGAGGAACCGCTCCTGGAGGAGCTGCTCTACCTGCTGCGCTCGGACCCTCGGGTGCACAGCGCCGAGGGCGCCTCGGACGCCACGGAGGCCCTGCGCCGGATCACCCGGGCGCTGGAGTCCGGGCCGGACGGCCCGGACGGCATCGACGCGGTGTTCCTGGACATCCACATGGCGGGGCTGACCGGGCTGGACATCGCCCGGCTGCTGGCCGGGTTCGTCCGGCCGCCGCTGGTGGTGTTCGTGACCGCCCACGAGGGGTTCGC
The DNA here is from genome assembly GCF_040684755.1 of Streptomyces sp. NPDC089799. Lineage (NCBI taxonomy): Bacteria > Bacillati > Actinomycetota > Actinomycetes > Kitasatosporales > Streptomycetaceae > Streptomyces > Streptomyces sp. NPDC089799. The sequence goes on from NZ_JBFBGR010000022.1 coordinate 89,626, forward strand.
GGTGCAGGCCTTCGACCTGAAGGCGGTGGACTACGTCCTCAAGCCGGTGCGCCCGGAGCGGCTCGCGGAGGCGGTGCGCCGGGTCCGCGACCAGCTGGGCCGGATCCCGGATCCGGCCGGGCCGCCGGGAGTCCCCGGGGCGGGCCTGCCCGGGGCCGGGGCGGCCCCGTCGGGGGCGTCTGCGCACGTGCCCCCGCAGGCACCCCCTCGGGTGCGGGGGCCAGGCCCGGCGTCGGTGCCGGTATCCGCTCCGGCGCGGGGGACGTACGGGCCGGCCGCGTTCCGGGCGGGCCCGGCGGCGGCCGAGGCCGCCCTCCCCGAGCGGGCGCCGGAACAGATCGCGGTCGAACTGGGCGGGGTGACCCGCTTCGTGGCGATCGCCGACATCGCGTACGTGGAGGCCCAGGGCGACTACGCCCGGCTGTACACCGACGAGGGCAGCCACCTGGTGCGGATCCCGCTGTCCACCCTGGAGGAGCGGTGGGCCGCGCGCGGCTTCGTCCGCATCCACCGGCGCCATCTGGTGGCGCTGGGCCGGATCGACGAACTGCGGCTGGACGCCGGCACCACCAGCGTCCGGGTGGGCTCGGCCGAACTCCAGGTCAGCCGACGGCACGCACGAGAGCTGCGTGACCTCCTGATGCGTCACGCGACGGGCTGAGGCCCTGGGGTGACCCGCCGCGCTGAGCCACGGGAGCCGGGGCTCGGCCCGCCGGGTCTGCACGGCGGACGCCGGTGCGCGGCGGACGGTACGTGTGCCGCTCGGCGCAACCCCGGGACCGCTCGTCGCGCCCTCGGGCGCGTACGGCGCTCCGCCGGACCGTCGGCCGTGCCCGCGCCACCGATCCCCCCGCCGCCCGCCCGGCCGCCCGTATCGTGGACCCGCCGGGCGCGGGAGGAGCGATATGTCCGAAATCCAGGCGCTGCTCGACGAATTGGCGGCACTGCCCCGCACCGGTCCGGCCGGACCGGCCGATGCCGCGGCCCTGCTGGCCCGGCTCCGGAGCGCGGCCGCCCGGTGGGCCGACGTGCTGTACGAGGCCGACGAGGCGGCCCGCCGGCACCTCCCGCCACGGGCCGAGGCGGCCCTGCGGCTGGCCTTCCGCCGCGCCGAGGAGTCGTACGTGGAGCTGGAGATCGCCCTCCGCGACTGCGCGGAGCACCGGGACGCCGTCGGATAGCCGTCGGACAGCTGTCGGACAGCCAGGCGATGGCCGCCGGATGGCCTGGCAGGCGCTGTTGTGCCCACCGGGGGCTGCGTAGACTCCGGCCGTCCCCTGCCCGAAGGATCCGCCGGTGAACCAGACGTACGCGCTGACCGCGGTCACCGTCGTCGTCCTCGCCACCGTCCTGGTCGGCGCGCTGGGGCTGCGGATCTCCCGGACCACCTCCGATTTCTACGTCGCCTCCCGCTCCGTCGGCCCGCGCCTGAACGCGGCGGCGATCAGCGGCGAGTACCTGTCGGCGGCCTCCTTCCTCGGGGTGGCCGGGCTGGTGCTCCTCCAGGGACCGGAGATGCTGTGGTACCCCGTGGGCTACACGGCCGGCTACCTGGTGCTGCTGGTCCTGGTGGCGGCTCCGCTGCGCCGCTCGGGGGCGTACACCCTGCCCGACTTCGCCGAGGCCCGGCTGGAGTCGCGGGCGGTGCGCCGGCTCGCGGTGCTGTTCGTGGTCGGGGTCGGCTGGCTGTACCTGCTGCCGCAGCTCCAGGGCGCCGGGCTGACGCTGGAGATCATGACCGGCGCCCCGCACTGGGTGGGCGGGCTGGTGGTGGCCTTCGTGGTGACCGCGGCGGTGGCGGCCGGGGGGATGCGCAGCATCACCTTCGTCCAGGCGTTCCAGTACTGGCTGAAGCTGACCGCGCTGCTGGTGCCCGCCTTCTTCCTGGTGGCGGCCTGGGCCGGGGACGGTGCGCCGCGCGCCTCGTTCGACGCGCGGGCGGTGTTCCGCGAGCACACCGACGTACGGATCGCGGAGGACGTACGGGTCACGCTGGACGCGCCGCTCACCCTCGGGGTGACGGGTGAGGTGGACGGCCGGACGTACGAGCGGCAGCCGGTGACCCTGGCCACCGGACGGCACACCGTACGGGCGGGGGCCCGTCTGGTGTTCCTGCCGGACACCGCGGTCCCGGACACCCGGTCCGAGGTGGGCATGGGGGTGTCCAGCTGGTCGGAGCCGCTGTCCGGGGACCGGGCCGAGCTCCGGCTGTACGCCACGTACGGGCTGATCCTCGCCACCTTCCTCGGCACGATGGGGCTGCCGCACGTGGCCGTCCGCTTCTACACCAGCCCCGACGGGCGGGCCGCCCGGCGCGCCACCCTGGCCGTGCTGGGGCTGGTCGGCACCTTCTACCTGCTGCCCCCGGTCTACGGGGCACTGAGCCGGATCTACGCCCCCGAACTCGCGCTGACCGGGGACGCGGACGCGGCCGTCCTGGTGCTCCCGGAGCGGATGCTCGGCGGGGTGGCGGGCGATCTGCTGGGGGCGCTGCTGGCGGGCGGGGCCTTCGCGGCGTTCCTGTCGACGGCCTCGGGGCTGACCATGGCGGTGGCCGGGGTGCTGCACCAGGACGTGCTGCCGGCCTCCCCCGCCGCGGGAACGCGGAGCTTCAGGTTCGCCGTGGTGGTGGCGATGCTGGTGCCGCTGGGCGGCAGCCTGGCCGCCACGGACGTGCCGGTGGCGGACGCGGTGGGGCTCGCCTTCGCGGTGTCGGCGTCCTCCTTCTGCCCGCTGCTGGTGCTGGGCATCTGGTGGCGGGGACTGACCCCGCCGGGGGCCGTGGCCGGGCTGGTGACCGGCGGCGGGGCGGCGCTCAGCGCGGTGCTGGTGACCCGGGCGGGGCTGGCCCGGGCGGGCTGGACGCACACGCTGCTGGCCTGGCCGGCTGCCTGGTCGGTGCCGCTGGGCTTCCTGACGATGATCACGGTGTCGCTGGCCACGCGGAGCCGGATACCCGCCGGGACGGCCGCAGTCCTGGCCCGGCTGCACCTGCCGGAGGACGTGGCCGTCCAGCGGGTGGAGCAGGCAGGACGGGTGGGACAGGCAGGACGGGTGGGACGGGCGGGACGGGCGGGAGGGGAACGATGACCGCGCTCACGGTCGCCGCGCTGTGCTCGGCGAGCACGCTGCTGCTCGGCACCGGCTACGGCCTGGGCCGGTGGCGGGCCCGCCGCGCCGAACGGTCCGGCCTGGACCTCGGCACTCCGGTGGAACGGGCCACCTTCCACACCCTGCACACGGCCTCGCTGGCCGCTCCCCCGCTGCGCGCCGGGCTCACGCAGGACACGGCCCGCAAGGCCGCCCGGCGGCTGCGCTCGTTGCTGGGCACCGAGGCGCTGTGCCTGACGGACCGGGTGTCGGTGCTGGCCTGGGACGGGCCGGGGGCCGACCACCACGAGCGCCGGGCGATGCAGCGGGTGCTGCAGATGCTGGACTCGGGGCGGAGCGCCAGCGTGCGGACCGAGTGCCAGCGGCCGGACTGTCCGCTGAAGTGGGCCGTGGTCGCCCCGCTGACCGGCGAGGACGGGATCGTGGGCGCGCTGGTGGCCTACGGGTCGCAGGAGTCGGCGGTGCTGGTGCGGGCGGCCACGGAGGTCGCGCGCTGGGTGTCCGTACAGCTGGAGCTGTCCGAGCTGGACCGGTCGCGGACCCGGCTGATGGAGGCGGAGATCAAGGCGCTGCGCGCGCAGATCTCGCCGCACTTCATCTTCAACTCGCTCGCGGCGATCGCCTCGTTCGTGCGGACCGATCCGGAGCGGGCCCGGGAACTGCTGCTGGAGTTCGCCGACTTCACCCGCTACTCCTTCCGCCGGCACGGGGAGTTCACCACGCTCGCGGAGGAGCTGCGGTCGATCGAGCAGTATCTGGCGCTGGCCGGGGCCCGGTTCGGGGACCGGCTGAAGGTGACCCTCCAGGTGGCGCCGGAGGTGCTGCCGGTGGCGCTGCCGTTCCTGTGTCTGCAGCCGCTGGTCGAGAACGCGGTCAAGCACGGGCTGGAGGACTCCACCCGGGAGTGCCGGATCACCATCGCGGCCCGGGACGCGGGCTCCGAGGCGGTGCTGACCATCGAGGACAACGGGGTGGGGATGGACCCGGCGGTGCTCCGCCGCATCCTGGCCGGCGAGCGCCCCGGCTCGTCCTCGGGCATCGGCCTGCCGAACGTGGACGAGCGGATGCGGCAGGTGTACGGCGACGAGTACGGCCTGGTCATCGAGACCGGCGTGGGCGCCGGCATGAAGATCACCGCCCGGATCCCCAAGTACCGGGCCGGCGTCCACTCCCAGCGCTGACCCCCGCCGCGGCCCGGCGGAACCGGTTGTACCGGTGCCGGCGCGGGGAGGGGAGGGGTACGGGGGTCCACCTGCCCTGGGCGCGATGGGCACCGACAGGGGGAGAGCACCGGCGTGCGGGTCGGGCGTGATCAACACCTTCGTGCGGTACGGGACTCGGTGCGCCGCACGGCGGAGGGCGGCCCGGCCTGCCTGATCGTCGAGGGCGAGCCGGGGTCCGGGCGGACCTCGCTGGTCCGGGAGCTGGCGACGGAGGCCGGGCGGCTGGGCTGCCGGGTCCGCCACGCGGCGGCCGGGGGGCCGCCCGACGGTCCCCCGCTGCAGGCGGCGCTGGACTGCCTTCACCCGGACGGCAGCGGACCGGAGGCTGCGGCGGCGCGGGCCGCGGCGGGCCTGCTGCTGCGCGACACCGTGCCCCGCTGGGCGGCGCTGCCCGCCGCCCTCGACTCCCTGGTCGCACAGGTGGAGCGGTGGTGCGCCGAGGGGCCGCTGGTCCTGGTCCTGGACGACCTGCAGGCCGCCGACCGGGCGACGCTGCAGCTGTGGCAGCGGCTGGCCCGGACCGCGGCGGGCGGCCGGCTCCCGCTGCTGCTGGCCGCGACCCGCTGCCGGGTTCCGCGCCGCCCCGAGGCGGACCTGCTGTGCGCCGCCCTGGGCCGGCTCGGCGCCCGTACGCTCCGCCTGGAACCGCTGGACGACGCGGAGACGGCCCGGGCCGTACGGGAGCGGCTGGGCGCACCGCCCGGTCCCCGGCTGCGTGAGGCGGCCCGGCTGGCCGGGGGCAATCCGCGGTGGCTGCGGGAGCTGTTGCGGCACTGGTCCGCGCGGGGGCTGCTGGCCGTCGGCGTCCGGACCGTCGAACTGCGCTGTCCGCCGGAGGAGTTGCCTGACCCTCCCGAGGAAGTGGCGCGCCGCCTCCGCTCCCTCGACGCCGAGGCCCATGCGACGCTGCGTCATGCGGCGTTGCTGGGAACGGAGTTCACCGCCCGCGAGCTGGCGCTCGTACGGGGCACGCAGGTACGGGAGTTGCTCGGCGGGCTGGAGGAACCCTTCGCCGCGGGGCTGCTCGACGGAACCGGGGAGGGCCTGCGGTTCCGGCACCCGGTGGTCCGGCAGGCCCTGTACGCCGATGTGCCGGGGGCGTTGCGGGCCGCACTGCACCAGGAGGCCGCGGGGGCCCTGGCGCGGGCCGGGCAGCCGCCCGCCCGGATCGCCGCGCAGCTGCTGGGCGCCGGTGCGCTGGAACCGTGGGCGCTGCACTGGCTGGCGGAGCACGGACCGGCCCTGGTCGCCGCGGCACCCGGCCCGGGCGCCGAACTGCTGGAGCGGGCCCTCGCCCAGAGCCGTGCGTCCGGCCCCGGGGACCGGCGCGGGTGGCCGGACGGGGCGGGCGGAGCGGACGGGCCGGACCGGGCGGACGGGGCCGATCCCCAGGTGCTGGAGGAGCACCTCGCGGACGCCGCGCTGCTGCTCCGCAGGCCCGGGGCGGTGGAACGGCTGGCGCTGCTCCGGGACCGGGCCCGGTACCCGGACCGGCGGGCCGGGCTGGCCGTCAGGCTGGTCGCCGCGCTGTGGGACCGCGGGGAGCCGGCGGCGGCCCTGGCGGTGGCGGAGGACGCACTGGCCGAGGACTTCCCCTGTACGGCGACCCGGCTGCGGCTGGAGGCCCGGCTCGCCGAGTTCCGCTTCCACCTCGGCCACTGGGACGCGGCGCTGGCGGCCTGCGCCCGGGCCGACGCACTCCGGCCCGCGGAGCACTCGGACCCCCTGCCGGGGATGCTGCACGGGCTGCGGGCGCTGCTCCTGGGGCACCGGGACGAACGGGCTGCGGCGGAGACGGAACTGGCCCGGGCGGAGGCGGGGCGGGCGCGGGACCCGCGGCCCTCCCGGAGCCGGCCCGCGTACGCCCTGCTGGCGCGCTCGCTGCTGGCGGAGCGGGACGGTCTGCTCTCCGTGGCCCTCGACGCCCTGCGGCCGGCCCTGTCCGGAGCGGACGAGCCGGCCGGGGCCCGGGGCGGGGACGGGGGCGGGGAGTTCGGCGACGAACGGCCCTGGGTGCTCTCCGAGATCGTACGGCTGGCCCTGGAGGCCGGGGAGCCGCACACGGCACGGGCGGCCGTGGCCGCGTGCGCCGGGCTCGCCCGGGACCGGCCGGACCGGCCCGGACCGGCCGTGGCGCTGCTGCGCGGGCGCGGCCTGTTCGGCCAGGACCCGCAGCTGCTGGCCCGGGCGGCGGCCCACGGTGCGGTCGGCGCCCGCCCGCTGTGGCGGGGCCAGGTCCTGGAGGACCTCGCCGTGGCCCAGGCCTGGCACGGCGACCTCGCCGGGGCGCGGGCCTCGCTGGCCCGGGCTGCGGCCTCGTACGAGGAGCCGGGCGCGCGCTGGGACCTCGTACGGTCCGAGGCCCGGCTGCGCCGGCTGGGGGTGCGCCGGAGCAGCCGCAGCGCCCGCCGCCGGGCGTCGAACGGCTGGGAGGCGCTGACGCCGGCCGAGCTGAAGGTGGCGCTGCTCGTCGCCGAGGGCCGCTCCAATCCGGAGATCGCGGCGGCGTTGTTCCTGTCCCGCCGGACGGTGCAGACCCATGTGTCGCACATCCTGGGCAAGCTGCAGGTGCGGTCGCGGGCGCAGGTGGCGGCGCAGGCGGCCGCTCAGGCAGCCGCACAGGCAGCCGCTCAGGCCGCTTCCGCGGCGGCCGGCAGGGCGCAGGCCGGGGCCGCCGCCCCCGGGCCGTAGCCGGGGAGCACGGCCCGCAGGGCGCGCAGGGCGTAGTGGGTACGGGACTTGACGGTGCCGCAGGGAATGCCGAGCGCCCGGCCGGCCTCGGCCACGGAGGCCCCGTGGAAGTAGATCTGCACCAGTACCTCGCGGTGGTCCCGGCTGAGCCGGCCCAGCGCCTCCCGCACGTCGAGGACGGCCACGGAGGTGTCGGTGCCGTCGTCGGCGTGCGGGGAGTGCTCCAGGGCGTCGGGGCCGACCTCGGACGGGCGCACCAGGCGGGCCCGGCGGGCGTCGATGGCCAGGCGGCGGCCGACGGTGAACAGCCACGGCCGCATGGACTCGTGGTCGCTCTCCAGGGCCTCGGGGTGCCGCCAGGCGCGGACGAGGGTTTCCTGGACGAGGTCCTCGGCGCGGTGCCGGTCGCCGTAGGTGAGTCCGAGCAGGAAGCCGTAGAGGGCCTTTCCGTGTTCGTGCTGGAGTCGGGCGAGGGCGTGCTCGTCGGTGCGGCGGGTGGGGGTGTGGGTCGTCACCGGGTCACTCCTCCGGACGTCGGCGGGCGGGTCGATGTCCAGAGCGTGGCGGAGCGGGTGCGGCGAGTGATCCGCCAGGTGGCGGATAACGGCGAGGGCGTGGCCGGACGGGCGAGCGGCGGCCCTGCGGGCGGCGGCCGACGCGCCGACCGGCCGAACGGCCCCCCAAGGGTTCACCAAGTACCCGCCAAGTCCGCCCCAAGGGGCGGGGCCCGCTGGAGCATTGCCCCTCCCCGCCCCTTCCCGAAACCGGGGCTCCACAGCGCCGTGTGGGCAGGCGTGCCGCAGGGCGGCACGGGTGGGCACACGGCACCCCGATCCCGCGAGGGCTCGCGCAGCCTCCCCGCACCCCCGACCCCGCTCACGGGGCCAGACCCCGTTCAGGAAACGCACGGGGCCCCGGCACGGCCCCCGCAAAAGGGGGGACGCGCCGGGGCCCCGGCACTGCAAAGCCCGGCAGAACCCGAGCGGAGCGGCCTAGCTCCAGCTGGCGTGCAGCGGCTTGCCCTCCGCGTAGCCCGCCGCCGACTGGATGCCGACCACCGCACGCTCCTCGAACTCCGCCAGCGACGCCGCGCCCGCGTAGGTGCAGGAGGAACGGACACCCGCGATGATCGAGTCGATCAGGTCCTCGACGCCCGGACGGGCCGGGTCGAGGAACATCCGGGAGGTGGAGATGCCCTCCTCGAACAGCCCCTTGCGGGCGCGGTCGTAGGAGCCCTCGTCGCTGGTGCGGTTCTGCACGGCGCGCGCGGAGGCCATGCCGAAGGACTCCTTGTACAGCCGGCCGTCGGCGGCCTGCTGCAGGTCGCCCGGGGACTCGTAGGTGCCCGCGAACCAGGAGCCGATCATCACGTTGGACGCACCGGCGGCCAGCGCCATGGCGACGTCGCGCGGGTGGCGGACACCGCCGTCGGCCCACACGTGCTTGCCGTACTTCTTCGCCTCGGCGGCGCACTCCAGCACCGCGGAGAACTGCGGCCGGCCGACACCGGTCATCATGCGGGTGGTGCACATGGCGCCGGGGCCCACACCGACCTTGATGATGTCCGCGCCGGCCTCGATGAGGTCGCGCACGCCGTCGGCGGCGACGATGTTGCCCGCGACGATCGGGACCTGCGGGTCGAGGGCCCGGACGGCCTTGATCGCGCTGATCATCGACTCCTGGTGGCCGTGCGCGGTGTCGATGACGAGCGTGTCCACGCCCGCGTCGAGCAGCTGCTTGGCCTTGCCCACGTAGTCGCCGTTGATTCCGACGGCGGCGGCGATCCGCAGGCCGCCGTCCGCGTCCACGGCCGGGGTGTACAGGGTGGCGCGGAGCGCACCCTTGCGGGTCAGGATGCCGACCAGCCTGCCGTCCTTGTCGACGGCCGGGGCCAGCTTGCGGTGGCCGGCGTCGAGGGTGTTGAACGCCTCGCGGGGGTCGATGTCGGCGTCGATGAGCAGGAGCTCCTTCGACATGACCTCGGAGAGCTGGGTGAAGCGGTCCACACCGGTCAGGTCGTGCTCGGTGACGACGCCGATCGGGCGGTTGTCGGCGTCGACGACGACACCGGCGCCGTGGGCCCGCTTGGGCAGCAGGACCAGCGCGTCGGCCACGGTCTGGGTCGGCGCCAGGGTGATCGGGGTGTCGAGCACGTGGTGGCGGGTCTTCACCCAGGAGATGACGTCGGTGACGACGTCGATCGGGATGTCCTGGGGAATGACCACCATGCCGCCGCGGCGGGCCACCGTCTCGGCCATGCGGCGGCCGGCGATGGCGGTCATGTTGGCCACGACGAGGGGGATGGTCGTCCCGGTGCCGTCGGGCGAGGAGAGGTCGACGCCCTGGCGGGACCCCACCGCGGAGCGGCTCGGCACCATGAATACGTCGTCGTACGTGAGGTCGTACGGCGGCTTCAGGTCATTGAGGAAACGCACGTGCTCTATCCCAGTCGTTCGTTGGTGACCCTCGGACAGGGCAGCCGAGGAAAACGCACGTACTTCATTCTCCCATGTCCGGGGGTTTACACGGCCCCGGCCGATCCTCCGACACATTTCGGGCCGGTTGGTGGATTCCTACGGGAGCACCCTCGCCGGAGCCGGAAAACGGGCCCGGTGGATCGGCTCCCGGCCGCCGGTCAGCGGAGTTGCGGTGGCCGCGTGCCGGACGGCGGTGAACTCGGCGGCGATGGAGAGCGCGGTCTCCTCGGGGGTGCCGGCCCCCAGATCCAGTCCGATGGGCGAGCGCAGCCGGGCGAGGTCGGCCGCGTCCAGTCCCTCGGCGGCCAGCCGTGCGGTGCGTTCGGCGTGGGTGCGCCGGGAGCCCATGGCGCCGACGTAGCCGAGCGGCAGCCGTAGCGCCCGGGCCAGCAGGGGCACGTCGAACCGGGCGTCGTGGGTGAGCACGCAGACGGCGGTACGGGCGTCCAGCCGGCCCGCGTCCCATTCGGCGGCCAGATGGCGGTGCGGCCAGTCCACGACCACCTCGTCGGCGTGCGGGAAACGGGCCCGGGTGGCGAACACCGGCCGGGCGTCGCACACGGTGACCCGGTGCCCGAGGAAGGCCCCGATCCGGGCCAGCGCCGCGGCGAAGTCGATGGCCCCGTAGACGAGCAGCCGGGGCGGTTCGGCGGCCGATTCGACCAGCAGGGTGAGCGGGCGGCCGCACAGACCGCCCTCGGTGCCCAGCTCGGTGGTGCCGGTGCGCCCGGCGAGCAGCAGGTCCCGGACCCGGTGGACGGCGGCCCGGTCCAGTCCGGGGCCGCCGCCGAGGCCGCCCTCGTAGGAGCCGTCGGGCCTGACGGCCAGGGCCCGGCCGAAGAGTTCCGGCGGGCCGGAGACCACCCGGGCGAGCGCGGCCCGGCCGCCGCCGGCGGTGGCCCGGAGCACCGAGCCGATCACGGGGCGCACCGGGTCCCCGGCGCGGACCGGGGTGACCAGGACGTCGAGGACCCCGCCGCAGGTCAGCCCGACCGCGAAGGCGTCGTCGTCGCTGTAGCCGAAGCGGTGCACCCCGCCCTCGCCGGAGGCGATGGCCTCCAGGCACAGTTCGTGCACGGCCGATTCCACGCAGCCTCCGGAGATGCTGCCCAGGGCGGTGCCTCGGTCGTCGACGGCGAGGGTGGCCCCGGGGCCGCGCGGTGCGCTGCCGCTCACGGAGACCACGGTGGCGAGCGCGAACTGGCGTTCGGCCGCGCACCAGGCACGCAGTTCCTCTGCAATGTCCAGCATGGGGGTGTCCGACTCCGGCAGCAGTGAGCGGGTCAGCGTTTCAGCAGGTCAGAGCGACCAGCGGGTCAGCGGGTCAGCGGGTCAGCGGATGTACTCGCGGCGGACCTGGCCGGGGATGAGCGGCCGGGGCGGCGGTACCGGGCGGGTGTTCGCCGGGTACGGCGCCCGCGCGCCGCCGGCCGGCCCGACGGTTCCGGCCGGCGGGCCCGGTGGCCTGTGTGGCCTGGTGTGGGTGCGGGCGCCGAGGAGCAGGGCGGCGTGGGCGACGCTGGCGAGGGTGACGTGGTGGTGCCAGCCGCGGAAGGAGCGGCCTTCGAAGTCGCGGATCCCGACCGGTTCGCAGACCTCCGCGTAGTCGAGGGCGACCCGGTCGGTCAGTTTGGCGAGCAGGAACAGCTGGGCCAGCGGCCGGTCGCCGATGTTGGTGATCCAGAACTCGGTGGGGAGCATCCCGGCCTCGGTCCAGGCACCGACCAGCAGCAGCGGTACGGGCGGGCCGGGGACGGGCCGGTCCTCGCCGGCGCCTGCCGTGACGGCGGCGGAGGTGAGCAGGGTGACCGCGCCCTCGGCCCGGCCGTGGCGGGTCCATTCGACGACCCGGCGCTGGGAGCGGAGCGAGTCGATGAGCTCCCGGGCGGGGGCGGTGTGGGGCCCGGGCTTGTGGCGTCCGGCGCCGCCGAAGGAGACCGGCACCGAGCCGTCCACCTTGAGCACGAAGGGGATGTCCTGTTGGCCCAGGGCCTCCACGCAGTAGGGGAGTTCGGCGTTGCCGACCTCCATCACCACCGGCCGGCGCTGGAGTTGCCAGCTCGCGGCCATCCGCAGGACGGCCTGTACGGCGTCCTGGGCGGGGCTGAGGGAGCGCGCGGTGTCGGGTATGCCGGCGCGGCGGCGGCGCAGCAGTTCGCCGGTCCAGGGCCCGGGGAGGGTGAGGGTCCATTCGACCGGGAAACTGGCCTCGCTGGAGGCCAGCCAGATCCCGCCGGCCTGCTGGCAGTTGGCGGTGCGGCCGAGCTGGGGCACGAACTGGCGGCCGACGCCGACGGAGCGGTCCCCGGCCTTCTCTATGACCATGGGCTGCACCACCCAGGCGAGCGGGCGCTGGGCGGTGCTTTCGAGGTGCCGCGCGAGGGAGCGGCGCACCGGGGTCCAGTCCCAGGGGGACTTGCTGATGAACTGCTGGAGGCTCTGTTCCACCGAACTGGCCCCGGTGCCGGCGATGTTGCGGATGGTTTTCTTGCCGGAAGTGTGCACGAGGCCGTTCAGATAAACGCGGGCCCAGTTTCGCTGGTCCCGCCGGGGTAAGGATTCGAAGAACAGAGATATCAGGACGTCGATCAATTCGGAGACTTCCTTGGCGGATTCCTCCGGCAGGACTGCGCGCGCCATCTGCTGCCTCCCCCGCGACCAGCTTGATCCGATACCCTACTTGACCGGCAAGAACGGCCCGTAGGCCCCGGCGGCTACTTCCTGAGGTCGCTGGCAGAATCGAGCCGCTCGTCCACTGCCTCGTCCTCTACCACGAGGGGGATGGGGATCTGGTTCGCCGCATAGTAGATGGCGACCAGGAAGTGTGCGGCGAGTGCGACGGGTGCGGAGAAGAAGGACAGCAGGACGGTGACGGGGTAGGCGATGGCCCCGAGGCCGAAGCGCATTCGCGTGGCGCGTGCGCCGGCCTTGTCCACGTGGTCGTGGAAGAGGTGTCCGACCTTGGTGACGTACCACCAGAAGGCGATGAAGGCCAGGGCGTAGACGACCGTCCAGGAGCTGTAGAGGATGGCGGCGATGCGGGCCGCGTCGTCGTCCTTGAGGTGTTCGGCCAGGACCGAGGTGGTCCAAGGGATCACCGAAACCACCATCAGGACAAGGAGGTTGAGGAACAGCAGGGGCCGGTCGACCCGCCGCAGGTGCCCGAAGATGGTGTGGTGGTTCACCCACATCACACCGACGATGAGGAAACTCACGACGTAGGCCGCGTAATGCGGCCATTGCTCCCATAATCCGTGCCACAGGCCGGAACCGTGCTCTTCGGGTACTTTGATTTCCAGGACGAGAATCGTGATGACAATCGCGAATACACCGTCGCTGAATGCCTCGACCCGGCCGGTTTCCTTGTCCATGGCCTCCCCTTTGCCGTGAGATTGGATGCCAGCGGGGAGGGCGCTGCGCCACCCTCCCCGCGTACGCTACCCGGATATCCGCACTCAGCTGCCGAATCCGGCGGTCTGGCGCCAGATCCGGCCATCGCGGACCACCAGTGTCCCGAACGCGTGCTCCGGTTCACCGTTGAGGTTCATGATCGCCCGGTAGAAGATCGTGTCCTCGGTCTCGATGTACTCCTGGAGTTCGACCAGGGTGGGCTTCAGAGTGAGATAGCCGGTGAAGGTCTCACGTACGGCGTCGATTCCCACCGAAACGCCTTCGAATCGCAGGAGTACCGCGTCGTCCGTGTAGTTCTTCATCACCGCGTCGATGTCGAGCGCGGCGAGGGCGTCCATCTGGCGGACGAACACCGGGTGCAGTTTGGCAATGTCGTACGGCATGTGTCGACTCCGTTTCTCGGGTGGGCCGGCGGTGGATCCGGCCGTTCGGGCGGTCAGCTGACGGGCAGACGGACGATCATGCGGGTCTCCCCCGGCCGGGAGCGCGCCGTGAGGGATCCGCGGTGGCGCTGGGTGACGATCCGATAGCTCAGGTGCAGGCCGAGGCCGGTGCCCTTCCCCACGTCCTTGGTGGTGTAGAAGGGCTCGAAGATCCGGGGCAGCGACTCTTCGGGGATTCCCCGGCCGGTGTCGGTGATCTCGATGACCATGCAGCCGCCCTCCGTGCGGACACGCAGCGTGAGCACGCCGGAGCCCTCCATCGCCTCCGCGGCGTTGTCGACCAGGTTGGTCCACACCTGGTTCAGCTCGCTCGGATATCCGGTCATCTCCGGCAGGTCCGGCTCGTACGCGCGCACGATGCTGATCCCCGCGAGCTTGGAACGCAGCACCACCAGGGTGTTCTCCAGCCCTTCGGTGACCGCGAAGCGCTGCTCGGGGGCCCGGTCGAGATTGGCGTAATCCCGGGTGGCCGCCACCAGCTGGGAGATCCGCGGGCCGGCCGCGCACAGCTCTGCGGCGAGCGCCCGGGTCTCCAGCAGGGCCGCCAGGTGGTCCAGGGCGGGCGGCAGCGCGGTCGCGCCCACCCCGGCCAGCCGGACGCGCAGCCAGTCGAGCTCCAGGCCCAGGTCCGCCACCCCGGCACCGAGCAGTCCGGGCCGCTCCGCACCCGCGTCCTCGGCCCAGTCGGTGATGTCCTCCTCGGCGTCGGCCTGGGCGAGCGGATCGGTGGCGGCGGGCGGCGGGACCTTGTCGAGCTCCTCGGCGAGCCGGTCCAGTACGGTGCGTTCGCCGCCGGCGGCCGCCGCGCCCCAGGCGTACGCGGTCCGGGTGAGCCGCTCCAGGGCGGGTCCGAGTTCCTGGGCGGCCCGCGCCACGGCCGCGGCCGGGTTGTTGAGTTCATGGGCGAGTCCGGCGGCCAGCGTTCCCAGGGCCTCCACGGTGGCCCGCTTCCGTGCCTGCACCTCGGAGGACTTGATGCGCCAGGCCAGGACGGGGATCAGTACGGCGGCCACGCCGTGGCACCGGGTGAGCATCTCGAAGAAGACCGGTTTCGAGTAGGCCACCACCGTGGTCGCCGGCCCGCTGGCGGCGGCCGTCGCGACGTAGTGGCCGTCGGTCAGCAGGGGCAGTTCGCCGGTGAACCGGTGCGCGGCGGACGGCTTCCCGTCGTGCTCCTCGGTGGCCCCGTCCCCGGTGGAGTGCCGGGTGAGCACCTCCTCCCGGCCGTCCACCACTTTGGTGACCACCAGTCCGCCGGAGAGCAGGACGTGGAAGGCGTCGGCCTCGTCCCCGTCGTGGAAGAGCACGTCCCCGTCGGCCATCACCCGCGGCTCGGACACCGAGACCAGCCAGTCCAGCTGGTCCCCGGTGAGCCCGGCGAAGATCTCCAGTCCGTGCAGGGCGTTCCGCAGGTCCTCCCGGCCCGCCGGCTCCCCCGGCCCGTGTCCGCTTCCGGCGCTCATACGGTGCTCCCCTCTGCCCGGGTACGGGCGGCCAGCCGGAGTGTCGCCAGCAGCGCGACCGCGCACACGGCGGCCACGACCGCCATGAAGCCGACGGAGGTGCGGTGCAGTCCGTGGACGTTGGTGAGCAGGCCGGCCAGCACCGCCGGAACGCTCATCGCCAGGTAGGCGAAGACGTAGACGGCGGCGGTGAGTTCGCCCCGGTGCTCGGGGTCGGCGAGCGCGCTCAGGGCGCGGAAGGAGCCCAGGAAGGCGGCGCCCCAGCCGCTGCCCAGCACGGCGGTGGCGATCAGGAAGACGGGGGCCGAGCCGAGTCCGAGGGCGAGCAGCACCAGGGCCAGGCCGGCGAGCAGGCCGGTCAGCCCGAGCACGGCCGTGCGGAGTGCCGCGGTGCCGCCGAGCAGCAGCTGGGCGGCGGTGGCCGCACCGGCCAGCAGGGCCACGGTGGCCCCGCCGACGAGGTAGTTGGTGGTCTCCAGCAGGGAGAGCGCCAGGTGCGGGCCGAGCGAGAGGTAGAAGCCGCCGACCGACCAGACCGCGACGATGGTCAGGATGAGGACGGCGAACCGGCCGCGGGCCGTGGCGGGCACCCGGATGCGGTGCGGGGTGACGCGGAGCCGGCCGCCGGGCCGGGGCACCGCGCCGGGCGCGCTCTCCGGCATCCGGGCCACCCCGGCCAGGCAGAGCGCGAAGGCTCCGATCAGCAGCAGGTAGCTGAGGGCGGTCGGGGCGGGGCCGTACTGGACGAGCAGTCCGGCGCCGATGCCGCCCAGGCCGATGCCGACGGTGGGTCCGGCGCTGTTGACCTGGGCGCCGAGTGCGGGCCGGGAGCGGGGGGCCAGCTCCAGCAGGGCGGCGCCCATCGCGCCGGTGGCCAGGCCCACGGCCAGTCCCTGCACGGCGCGGGCGGCGAGCAGCCAGGCCAGGCCCCGGGCCGCGGCGAACAGGCCCATGGAGGCGATGGCCAGGACCAGGCCGGCGGCCAGGACGGGCCGCCGGCCGAGGGTGTCGGAGAGCGAGCCGAAGAGCAGCAGTCCGGCCAGCACGGTCACCGCGTAGAGGGCGAAGACCACGGTGATCGTGCCGGAGGAGAGGTCCCACCGCTGCTGGTAGAGCACGTAGAGGGCGGAGGGCACGGAGGAGGACAGCATCAGCAGGACCAGCACCGCGCCGACGACCCGGAAGCCGGGGCGTCTGGGCTCGGTGCCGCCGGCACCCGGAGCGGACGGTTGCACGGTAACCCCTGTGGTCGGCGTGCTCGTTGTCGGTTTCGCGGTGTTGCCTGCCACGTGCGTTCACTCCCCCGTGGACCCGTGGGTGCGGGTGGTCAGGACGGGGCCTGGGCCCGCGCGAGCGCACGGGCGGTCAGGACCCCGGCGAGATGGCCGAGGTATTCGGCCGAGGTGCCGCGCCCGGGCACGAACAGCTCCCGGGGTTCGGCGCGGAAGGCCGCGAGGACGGCCTCGGTGGTGTACGCGGTGCCGGTGTGCGCAGGGCCGTTGTGCGCAGGGCCGGTGTGCGCAGGGCCGGTGTGCGCAGGGCCGTCGTGTGCGGTGCCGGCCAGCCGGGCCTCGATCCCCGGCAGCCGCTGCGGGCGTGCGGTGGCACCCGTGACGGCGATGCGGGGACCGTCGGCGGTGAGCCGGACCGCCACCGCGCACAGCGGGTAGCGGGTGGCCCGGTCGGCGGTCTTCTCGAAGGCGGCGGCCGGACCGGGGGCGGGCACCAGCAGGGCGGTGACCACCGTGGCCGGGGGCGGCCCGGAAGCGGCGAACTCCTCCGCGGCGACGGTCCTGCGGCCGCCGGGACCGGCCAGTTCCAGCCGGGCGTCGGCGGCGAGGGCTGCCACCGGCAGGTCGGTGGGGCGGCCGGCCGCGCAGAGGTTGCCTCCGACGGTGCCCAGGTTGCGGACCTGGGGGTCGCCGTTGGCGCGGGCGGCGGCCGCCAGTTCGGGGGCCCCGGCCAGGACCAGCGGATGCGCGGCGAGTTCGGCCAGGGTGGTGGCGGCGCCGATCCGCAGGGCCCCCTCCGGGGTCCGGGCGATGCCGCGCAGCTCCTCCAGCCGGCGTACGTCGACCAGCATGCGGGCGGTGGCGCTGCCGCTGCCCAGGTCGGGCAGCAGGCTCTGGCCGCCGGCCAGGACCCGGGCGCCGGGGTGCCCGCCGAGCAGGACGAGCGCCTCGTCCAGTGCCGAGGGCCGGACGTAGTCGAATTCGGCGAGGATCACCGGGCTCCTCCTTGCTGGCCCTGCAGGGCCCGCCAGACCTTTTCCGGGGTGACCGGCATGTCGATGTGGGTGACGCCCAGGTCGGAGAGGGCGTCGACGACCGCGTTGACCACGGCGGCGGCGGGCGGCACGGTCGCGATCTCGCCGGCGCCCTTGGCGCCGAGCGGGTTGTGCGGGGTCGGCGTGACCGTCCTGCCCAGGGTGAAGAAGGGTGCGTCGGCGGCCCTGGGCAGGGCGTACTTGGTGAGGTCGGAGGTGACCAGCCGGCCGTCCGCGTCGTATTCGGCGGCTTCCATCAGCGCCTGCCCCAGCCCGTGCAGGATGGAGCCCTCGATCTGGCCGAGGACGATCTTCGGGTTGCCGATGTTCCCCGCGTCGTCGACGGCGGTGTAGGAGACCACCTCGGTCTCGCCGGTGAGTTCGTCGATCTCGACGACCGCGACGTGGCTGCCGAAGGGGTAGTTGAAGTCCGGCGGGTCGAAGTGGGTGGTCTCGTCGAGGGCCGGCTCGATCTCCGGCGGCAGGCCCCAGCCGTACCACATGGACATGGCCAGTTCGGCGAAGGTCTTGGTGTTCTCCGGGTTGCCGTCCTCGTGGACCCTGCCGTCTTCGTAGACCACCTTCTCCTCGGGGACCCCGAGGAACACGGCACCGGCCTTGACCAGCTTGTTCTTGATCTTCCGGGCGGTGAGGGCGACGGCCGGGGCGGCCATGCTGTAGGAGCGGCTGCCGTAGGTGCCCTGTCCGTAGGGGGCCTTGAGGGTGTCGCCCTGGTACACGCTGACGGTGGCCGGGTCGATGCCCAGTTCGGCGGCCGCGACCTGCGCGAAGACGGTGCCGTGGCTCTGGCCGGTGGAGGCCGAGCCGACCATGACGGTGACCTCGCCGGTCGGGTGGACCCGGATGTTGGCGCTCTCCCAGGTGCCGCCGAGCATGCCCTCCTGGGACATCCGGGTGGACGGGCCGACGCCGCAGATCGCGACGTAGGTGGCCAGGCCGACGCCGAGCCGTTTGCCGCGGGCGCGGGCCTCGGCCCTGCGGGCCGGCATGTCCGCGTATCCGGCGAGCTCCAGCGCCTTGTCGAAGTTCTCGCGGTAGTTCCCCGAGTCGTAGGTCCAGCCGAGCCCGTTGTCGTACGGGAACTTCTCGGACGGCACCAGGTTCCTGCGGCGGACCTCCGCCGGGTCCATGCCGATCTCGGCCGCGTACCGGTCGACCAGGCGTTCCATCAGGAAGGCGGCCTCGGCCCGGCCGCTGCCGCGCTGGGCGCCGAGCGGCACGGTGTTGGTGAAGGCCGCGTAGACCTCGCAGAAGGCGGCGTCGAAGTCGTACATGCCGCTGATGGAGCGGCCCATCAGGGCGGTGGCGACACCGGGGCCGATGGTGGAGGGGTACGCGCCGAGGTTGGCGTGGCTGGTGCAGCGCACGGCGGTCATCCGGCCGTCGCGGGTGCCGGCCAGGGTGACGTGCTGGCGGTGGTCGCGGCCCTGCACGGTGGAGTTCATCAGGCCGGTGCGGGTGTCCACCCACTTCACCGGGCGGCCCAGGGCCTTGGAGAGCAGCAGGACCAGCGCCATGTCCGGGTACAGGTAGCCCTTGGTGCCGAAGCTGCCGCCGACGGTCGGGGCGATCACCCGGAGCTTGTTGAACGGGATGCCGAGCACCAGGGCCGAGAGCAGGAACCGGTGGTTGTGCGGGCCCTGGGTGGACGCGTAGAGGGTGTACTCGCCGGTGACCGGGTTGTAGTCGCCGACCGCGCCGCGCGGCTCGATGGGGCTGTTGATGGTCCGCTGGTT
The DNA here is from genome assembly GCF_040684755.1 of Streptomyces sp. NPDC089799. Lineage (NCBI taxonomy): Bacteria > Bacillati > Actinomycetota > Actinomycetes > Kitasatosporales > Streptomycetaceae > Streptomyces > Streptomyces sp. NPDC089799. The sequence goes on from NZ_JBFBGR010000022.1 coordinate 108,468, forward strand.
GACCAGGTCGAGCTCGACGGTGACCTCGGCCCCTGCGATGGCGGCGTCGGTCGCCTCCTTGTCGCCGCAGGTCCAGTACGCGTTGAGGTTGCCGGGCACGGCCTCGTGGAGCTGCGGTGCGCCCTCGGCGAGCGCCTGGTCGGCGCGGGTGACCACGGGCAGCGGCTCGTAGTCCACGGTGATGGCGGCGAGCGCGGCGGCGGCCTGCCTGGGGGTTTCGGCGACGACCACGGCGATCGCGTCGCCGACGTGCCGGACGGTGTCCCCGGTCAGCACCGGCCGGGCGCCGGGAAGTCCGTAGGGGTGCGGCGGGAAGTGGCTCTCCACCCCGCCGGGGATCCAGATGCAGGGCAGCGGCATGACGTCCGCGAAGTCGGCGGCGGTGGCCACCTTGAGCACGCCGGGCATCTGCTCGGCGGCCTTGGTCTGGATGGAGAGGATCCGGGCGTGGGCGACGGTGCTGCCCAGGATGGCCATGTGGGCGGTGCCGGGCAGGTTGATGTCCGCCACGTACGTGGCCTCGCCGCGCAGCAGCTGCGGGTCCTCACGGCTGTCCAGCGGTGCGCCGAGCACGCCGGCGCTCTCCCCCGTCTGTGCGGTCATGGCTCATGCCTCCTGTCTCGGGGCGGTCCGCGCGGCGCAGGCGCGCTGCACCCCGCGCACGACGCTGTGGTAGCCGGTGCAGCGGCACAGGTTGCCGGTGAGCCACTCGCGGATCTCGGGTTCCGTGGGGTCCTCGGTCTCCGGGGCGGCGGTCCGGTCGACGAGTTCGCCGAGGGCCATGACCATGCCGGGGGTGCAGAACCCGCACTGGGTGCCGTGTTCCCGGCGCAGGGCCTCCTGCAGTCCGGTGAGTTCGCCGCCCGGCTCGGTGACGCCCTCGATGGTGGTGACCTCGGAGCCGGCCGCGGCGGCGGTGAGGATCAGGCAGCTCTTGACCGACCGGCCGTCGAGGCGGACCACGCAGGAGCCGCACTGCCCGGTGTCGCAGCCGACCTTGGTGCCGGTCAGCCCGAGCCCGTCGCGCAGCCGTTCGACGAGTAACTCGTTGGCCTCTGCGGCGAATTCACGGGTCAGTCCGTTGACGTTCAGCGAGATGTCCATTCGGTTGCCTGCGCTTCCGTGAGCGGCCGGTTGAAGAGCGGCCCGCCGGGCTGCTGGAGAATTCCGCCGGAGTGCAGCGGGCCGGTGTCGACGGCGGCGAATCCGAGGTCCGTGATGATTCCGGCGACGGTTTTCTTCGCTTCCGCGTCGTCGCCCGCCGTGTAGTGCGCGAGCCGTTCGCCGGAGTTCCGCCCCGCACCGTGTTCACCGACGGATCCGCCGCGGGCGAGTGTTTCGAAATGCATGGTGTTGAGGGATTTCACCAGCCGCGCGCCGGGATACCAGTCGGCGACGAATTCGCTGGAGCCGCGCCCGCCGAGATCGCGGGGTTCGCCCCGGCCGCCGAACGCGTTCGTCGCGTCCACGAGCACCTTGCCTCCGACCGTGTCCGGCGGGAGCAGCCCCCGGACGCTGTCGAAGGGCACCATCAGCACCAGGACGTCGGTCAGGCCGGCGGCCTCGGCGGGGGTCGCGGCCCGCGCGGCGGGACCCAGTTCGGCCAGCAGCGGGCCGATGGTGTGCGGGCCGCTCGCGTTGGCGAGGACCACCCGGTGGCCGGCGGCGACCAGGATGCGGGCCAGGACGGACCCGATCCGCCCGGTGCCGATGATGCCCGTGCTCATGCTCTCTCCTCAGTCGAGGCCGATCCAGACCGACTTGGTCTGGGTGTAGCTCTCCAGGGACTCGGGTCCGCACTCGCGGCCGAAGCCGGAGGCCTTGTAACCGCCGTAGGGCACCGAAGGGTCGTACTGGTTGTAGCAGTTGACCCAGACCGTGCCCGCCTTGATCTGCGCCGCCACCCGGTGGGCCCGCCGCAGGTCCTTGGTGTGCACCCCGGCGGCGAGGCCGTAGGCGCTGTCGTTGGCGATGCGGACGGCGTCCTCCTCCGTGTCGAAGGGGATGACCGACAGGACCGGGCCGAAGATCTCCTCCTGGGCGATCCGCATGCCGTTGTCCACGCCGGTGAAGATCGTCGGCAGGAAGTACAGGCCTTCGGCGGAGGCGCCCTCGGGGATCCAGCCCTCGCCGCCGACCCGGAGGTCCGCGCCTTCCTTCCGGCCGATCTCGATGTACGAGCCGACCTTCTCGAACTGGCCGCGGTGGGCCAGCGGCCCGAAGAGGGTGGCCGGGTCGCGCGGGTCGCCGGGCTTGAGCGCGGCGGCCCGCCGGACCAGCCGTTCGACCAGTTCGTCGTGGACGGGCCGCTGCAGCAGCAGGCGGGAGCCGGCGGTGCAGATCTCGCCCTTGTTGTAGTAGATGCCGAAGAAGGCGAGCTCCTCGGCCGCGTCCAGGTCGGCGTCGGCGAAGACGATGTTGGCGGACTTGCCGCCGAGTTCCATCGTGACCTTCTTGAGGGTGCCGGCGGCCCTGCGGATGATGGACTGGCCGACGGCGGTGGAGCCGGTGAAGGCGATCTTGTCGATGCCGGGGTGGTCGGTGAGGGTCTCCCCCAGTTCCACGCCCGGACCGGTCACCACGTTCAGCACCCCGTCCGGGATCTCCGCCTCCTGGAACAGCTCGGCGATCTTCAGGGCGGTCAGCGGGGTGGCCGGCGAGGGCTTGTGCACCACCGTGTTGCCCGCGGCCAGTGCCGGGGCGATCTTCGTCATGGACAGCAGCAGCGGGAAGTTGAACGGGGTGATCGCGCAGACCACGCCGAGCGGTTCCCGCAGGGTGTACGCGAGCTGGCCGCCGGCCGGCGCCCGGGAGGAGCCGTCGACCCGGGTCACCGCGCCGGCGTAGTAGTGCATCAGCTGGGCGGCCATCGGGGCGTCGACCGTGCTGGAGAACGCGAACGGCTTGCCCATGTCCATGGTCTCCAGCAGGGCGATCTCCTCGAGGTCCCGCTCGATGAGCTCCCCGACGCGGTTCAGCCTCAGCGCGCGCTCCTGGGCGGAGAGCCTGCTCCAGGGGCCCGACTCGTACGCCTCCCTGGCCGCCGCCACCGCGGCGTCGGCGTCGGCGGTGCCCGCCTGCGCCACCGGCACGATCTCCTGCCCGTCGACCGGGCTGATGTCGGGCTCGGTGCCGCCGCCTCTGGCCTCGACCCACTTGCCTCCGATGAACAGCTTGCCGGGATTGGCCAGGGGCTGGTCGCTGAGCGCGCGCTTGGTCATGGCTGCCTTCCGGTGTCGGGGAGTGCGGGGCGTCTAGCCCTGCGTGAGCTGGCGTAAGAAGGTCTCGGCGAGGGCCTTGGAGGAGTACGGGTTCTGGCCGGTGGTCAGCTTGCGGTCCACCACCACGTGCGAGTCCCAGATGGCTTCGGCCTTCTCGTACCGGGCGCCGAGCCGGGTCAGTTCCGCCTCCAGGATGAACGGGAGCCGGCCGGCCATGTTGGTGACCAGTTCCTCGCTGTGCGAGAAGGCGGTCATCCGGTACCCCTCGAAGGGCCAGCGGCCCTCGCCGTCGCGGAGCGCGAGCAGGGAGGTGTGGCCGTGGCAGACGGTGGCCAGCGGCTTGTCCTGCGCGATGGCCCAGCGCAGCAGCTGGGCCAGCTCGTCCGACTTGGGCAGGTCGCCGATGGCGCCGTGGCCGCCGCTGATGTAGATGCCGTCGTAGTCGGCGACGTCCTTCTCGCCGAGGGACTCCAGGGCGATGGGGCTCTTCAGCGCGGGAGTGGCCTCGATGACGCGTACGTACTCGGCCGCCGCGGCGGCGTCGTCGTCCTCGGAGCCCTGCGGGCGGACCCACTTGAGGAAGTCCGGGTCGATGCTGGTCCGGTCGACCGTGGGGGCCCGGCCGCCGATCGTCGCCACGTCGACGGAGTGCCCCGCGGCGCGGAAGATCGAGAAGGGGACGACGAATTCCTCGGCCCAGAATCCCGAGGGATGCAGCTCCCCGTCCAGCAGATGGAGCGTTGCCTTGGCCGTCATGACGACGAGAATCTTCATGACCGTGATCTCCTTGTTCTGGATTCGCTGCCGATTCAACACGCCCTGTGTCAAACGGCGTAAGGGGGATGACGTCAGGCACGTGATACTTCGTCACGTGCGGCCGGTGCGATGCCGAGCGCCGAGATGATGGTGCGGAATTCACCGACCAGCGGATGGTCGGGATGGGCGTCGGCGAATATGCGTTCTCCGTACAGCGCGGCCATTTCCGGCACATAGGGCAGGATTCCGGCCAGAGGGGCGCCGTATACCTCCTCCACGCGCCGGGCGACCCGTTCCCGCTCCATGCCGTCCGGTGCCATGCTCATCACCAGGGCCCGGCGGCAGGCCAGCCTCCCGGCCAGGGCGAGGGTCTCCTCGACCCCGGACAGGTCGATCCGGTCCGCCCGGGCCAGCAGCACCAGGACGTCGGCGCTGGCCATGGCGGTCACCGACTCGTTGTTCAGGCCGGCGTGCGTGTCGAGCAGCAGCACGTCCAGGCCGTAGGTGTCGGCGAACCGGTCGAAGCCCTCGGGCAGCAGCCCGACGTCGTACCCGGTGGCCATGATCTCCCGCAGCGCGGTGGTGCCGTTGCGGGCGGGTACGACGAACAGCCCGGGCCGCGCCACCGGCACGGCCGCGGCTTCGATCTCGCACCGGCCGAGCAGGTAGTCGGTGAGCGAACCGCCGCCCGGCGGCAACCGGAACAGCAGGTCCAGGGTGGGCGACTGGATGTCGGTGTCGACCACTCCGACCCGGCGCCCGCCAGCGGCCAGCAGCAGCGCCAGGTTGGCCAGGAGCGTGGACTTCCCGGTTCCGCCGCGGTGGGAGTGCACCACGATGGTCCGGGCCATCAGGCCACCTCCCGGTACCCTCCACCGGCACCGTGCGGCCCCCGCGCCGCACGGGGCCGGTGCAAGGCCAGCATGGTGACGTCGTCGTGCTGTTCGGCGCTGCCGGTGTGCTCGCGCACCGCCGAGTCCATGCGGTCCAGTACGGCCTTCCCGGTGAGCGGCCGGCCGTCGCGTTCCTCGCGGAGCAGATCGAGCATCCGCTCGTCGCCGAGGAACCGGCCGTCCGGACAGCGGGCTTCCGGCACCCCGTCGGTGAAAACGAAGAGCGTGTCGCCGGGGTCGAGCTGGGCGTAGCCGAGGGTGTAGACGCAGTCGGGCAGGACGCCGACCGCGGGCCCGGTGACGTCCAGGGCGACGGGGGCGCCCCCGTCGGCGCCGATCAGCAGGGGCGGGTTGTGGCCGCCGTTGATGTAGACCAGGCTGCCGGTGAGCGGGTCCAGGACGCCGAAGAACAGCGTCGCGAAGTAGCCCTGCCGGAGGTGGTTGCGGGTGAGGTAGCCGTTGGTGGCGGTGACCGCGTTGAGCAGCGGGGTGGCCCCGACGACGGGGATCCGGCCGCCGGAGCGGCCGGCCGCCACCAGGTGCTGGAGTCCGCTGTTCTCGGCGGTGTGCCGGAGCAGGGAGCGGATGAGCGCCATGAAGAGCGCCGCGCCGACCCCCTTGTCGCAGACGTCGGCGACGACCAGGGCGAGCCGGCGGCGGTGCACCAGCTCGAAGACGTCGTAGAAGTCCCCGGCGACCTGGCGGGCCGGGCGGAAACGGACGTCGATCTCCCAGCCGTCGGGGACGGGGAGTGCCTCCGGGAGGAAGCCGGCCTGGATCTCCCGGCCGATCTCCAGCTCCTTCTCGTAGCTCATCAGCTCGGCCCGGGCGTCGGCTTCGCGCAGGGTGCGGCCGAGTTCGGCGCGTTCGGTGCAGCTGTGCAGCCGGGCCCCGACCAGGGCCGGCAGGAAGGGCGGCACGAGGTAGTCGTGGCCCAGCCGGACGTGTTCCTCCAGGGCGGCGAAGTCGTCCACCGTCCAGACCACCACGATGGGTGCCACGTAGCGGCGGCGCAGCCGGCGCACGGCCGTGCGCACCGACTCCCCCGGCGCCCGGGCCGGGGCGAGCAGCACGTCGGCGGCGGGCAGCCCTTCGCGCGGGCCGGAGAGGAGTTCCGCCAGGGTGCGTTCGACCAGGGCCGCGTCCATGGTGCGGAGTGCGGCCAGCAGGCCCGCCGGTGGCGGCGGGTGGTCGGCGAGGATGATCACGGTCGTGGAGGGCATGGCTCCGTCCCCTCGGCCTTCACGGTCAGCGTGCTGATGTTCCGGCCGTCGTGCCGGACGTAACTGAACTCGTCGACACTGGTGAGGGCCAGGTGGATGCCCAGGCCCCCGATCCGGCGCTGCTCAGGGGGCAGTCCGGTGGCCGGCGGGAGGCAGCCGGCCACCGGGTCGAACTCCGGGGCGCTGTCCTCGACGGTGATCCTCGCCCGGCCCGGACCGGAGCGGCCGCGGACGGTGATCCGTCCGTCGCCGCCCCGGTACCCGTGCATGACGATGTTCGTGGCGAGTTCGTCCACGGCCAGCCTCAGCCGGTAGGCGGCCCGCCGGTCCAGTCCGGCCCGTCCCGCCACCGCCTGCACGAAGGAGGCGATGGCGGAGAGCGAGCCGAAGCTGGCCGGAACCTGCAGTTCGCCGGCGGCGGGCTGGGTCAGCGGGGACCCCTTGCGCGGTGGGTGGTTCTCACTCATCGGCCAGGACGATGCTGCGGTCCAGCCCCGCCGTGCGGATGGTGCGGGCGACCGGCTCGATCGCGCCCACCACCTTGATGGTCACCTCGCTGGAGACCTTCTGCTGGGCGAAGACCAGCGAGCGCAGTCCGGCGCTGGCCAGGTAGCCGACGCCGGCCATCCGGATCTCGACGGTGGCGGTGCCGTGCCCGGCGGCCTTCTCGATGGTCCGGTGGAAGTCCGGGGCGGTGCTCGCGTCCAGCTCGCCCGTCAACTCGATGACGGTGGTGTCGCCCTCGATGCTCAGGGACACGGAAAGCGGCATGTCAGTCTCCTTCATTGGTACGGCCCACGAGGATCACCACCGAGCGGGGGCCGATGAGGTACTTGCCGGCGTTCTCCAGCTCGGTCTCCGTGCCCGGGGCGCGGATGTCGTCCGGGGCCTGCGCCCCGGTGTCGGCGAACAGGTGCCAGGTGCGGCCCCCGGGGAGGGCGGGCAGCTCCAGGTCGTGCGCCTCCCAGTGGGAGTTCATGGCGACGTACACCACGTCGTCGTCCCCGGCTCCGCAGCGGGCCACGGCCAGCAGCCGGCTGTCCTCGGACCAGTCGGGCTGCCAGGCGCGGGTGCCGTGCCAGCTGATGTCGGGCAGGCCCAGGCCGGTGCGGATGGCGCCGGTGGGGTGCTCGGTGGAGCGGAGCTCCCGGTGGTGCTTGCGGAAGGCGATCATCTGCCGGGTGAATTCGAGCAGTTCGGCGTTCTGCCCGACCTGGTCCCAGTCGAACCAGGAGAGTTCGTTGTCCTGGCAGTAGGTGTTGTTGTTGCCCTGCTGGGTGCGGCCGACCTCGTCGCCGGAGAGGATCATCGGAATGCCCTGGCTGACGAGCAGGATGGCGAGGGCGTTCTTCATCTGCCGGAGCCGGAGCCGGTTGACCTCCGGGTCGTCCGTGGGTCCTTCGGCGCCGTGGTTCCAGCTGTTGTTGTCGTTGGCGCCGTCGTTGTTGTCCTCGCCGTTGGCGTGGTTGCGCTTGTCGTTGTACGAGACCATGTCGGCGAGGGTGAACCCGTCGTGCGCGGTCAGGAAGTTGACCGAGGCGGCGGGTCCGCGGCCGGCGTAGAGGTCGGGCGAGCCGGCGATGCGGGTGGCGAGCTCACCGACGACCCCGGTGTCGCCCTTGACGAAGCGGCGTACGGTGTCGCGGTACTTGCCGTTCCATTCGGCCCAGCGGCCGTACGCCGGGAAGTTGCCGACCTCGTAGAGCCCGGCCGCGTCCCATGCTTCGGCGATGAGCTTGGTGTGCCGCAGGACGGGGTCGAAGGCGAGCAGTTCCAGCAGCGGCGGGTTGGGCAGCGGGGTGCCGTCCAGGGCCCGGCCGAGGATGGCCGCGAGGTCGAAGCGGAAGCCGTCGATGTGGTAGTCGGCGACCCAGTGGCGCAGGCAGTCCAGGACGTAGTTGCGGACCACGGGGTGGTTGCAGTTGACGGTGTTGCCGGTGCCGCTGAAGTTGAAGTAGTAGCCCTCGGGCGTGAGCATGTAGTACGTCGAGTTGTCGAGGCCCTTGAAGCTGATGGTGGGGCCCTGCTCGTTGCCCTCGGCTGTGTGGTTGAAGACCACGTCGAGGATGACCTCGATGCCGGCCGCGTGCAGGTCCTTGATCAGCGTGCGGAACTCGTCGCCCTGCATGCCGTAGCGTCCGGTGGCCGCGTAGCCGGCCTTGGGGGCGAAGAAGGAGACGGTGTTGTAGCCCCAGTAGTCGTAGAGCTTCTCACCGGTCTCGGGGTTGCTGCGCGGGTTGTCGCTCTCGTCGAACTCGAACACGGGCAGCAGCTCGATGCAGTTCACCCCGAGTTCCTTCAGGTACGGGATCTTCTCCCGCAGTCCGGCGAAGGTGCCGGGGGCGGTGACGTGGGAGTTGGGGTGCCGGGTGAAGCCGCGGACGTGGGCCTCGTAGACGACGAGGTCCTCCGCGGGGATCCGCAGCGGGCTGTCGTCGCCCCAGTCGAAGTCCTGCAGGCAGACCCGGGACCGGTACTGGTAGCCGCGGCTGTAGTCGGGCGGTACGCCCCACACGTCGCGGCCGGAGATCAGCCGGGCGTAGGGGTCGGAGAGGACCTGGCGGGCGTCGAAGCGGTGCCCGGAGGCCGGGTCGAAGGGGCCGTCGGCCCGGTACCCGTACTCGATGTTCTCGTGGTCCAGGCCGAAGACGGTCATGGCGAAGACGCTGCCCATGCGGAATTCCTCGGGGAACTCCAGTTCGGCCATGGGCTCGGGTTCCCCGCGCTTGTAGATGACCAGGGTCATGGAGGTGGCCTGGTCGGAGAAGACGGAGAAGCTGACCCCGCCGGGGACCACGTTGGCCCCGAAGGGGAAGGGCTTGCCCGCGCGGACGCGGTACCCGCCCACCTCGTGGGTCGGGTACGCGTCCACGCGCAGGACCTGTTCGGTGCGCGTCTCGGTCATCGGCCGGCCTTGCCGGCGCCGGCCGGTGCCGCGGCCTTCCGCTTGGCCTCGGCCGCGGCGGCCTCACCGGTTTCGAAGAAGTCCAGGAAGCCGGTGGCCGACATGACGAACCGGACTTCCTCGCTCACCCCGTACAGGGTGACGGCGACACCGGCGTGCTGGGCCTCGCGGTACACCACGAGGAGGGTGCGCAGGCCGGCGCTGGAGACGTAGGTGACCGCCGTGAGGTCGATCTTCAGCGGCCGGCCCTCGCGGACCAGCGGCAGCAGGGTCTCCAGCAGCGACCCGGAGGTCTCGCTGTTGATCTCGCCGGTGGCGACGACCACGGTGCCCGTCTTGTTCCGGCGTTCCTTGACGTTGAGAGACATTGCATTCCCCTTTCTGCGGGGCCCCCGTCAGCCCCTACTTGGTCTCCGGACGCAGCCGGACCCGGACCCGTACCCGGCTCTGGACGTCGGGCAGCCGGACGGTGAGCGCCCCGGCGTCGAAGTCCGTCCACGGCTTCTCGTCGATCTCGACGGAAGCGATGCTCACCGAGCCCGCGGGCAGCAGGTCGGGCGAGACGCGCAGCACGCGGCCGGGCAGGTCGGTGGGGTCGGGCTTGAAGTGGAAGTCCATCTCCCGGCCGTTGATGAGCAGGTTGTTGTAGACCGCGGCGAGGTAGCACAGCTCCGCGGAGTGGTACATGGACATCGAGTGGCTGCCCTTGAGCCGCTCGGTGCCGAGCAGGTACGGCGTGCCGCTGGCCAGCACGTTGAAGTAGACGGCCCCCTCGTCGTGGTCGAGGAAGAAGGTGTTGTAGAAGGACTCCGCCTGGCGGGCTTCCTTCCTGAAGTCCTGCCCGCCGAGGGTGCCGTGCAGGATGAGGTAGGCCAGGATCGCCTGCTCCTGCTGCCACCACGCCTTGCGGTCGTGCCAGGCGAAGCGGTGGCTCTCCTGGTCGCCGCTCCTGAGCCGTTCGACCACGTCGTACCAGCCGCCGCGCTGCAGGTCGCTGCCGACCGGCGGCATGATCTCGCCGATCCTCCTGGCGAGGTCGGAGTAGGCCGGCTTGGCCTTGAGGGAGTTCATCCGGAGCAGGTTCCAGGCGATCTTCAGGTTGTGGCCGACGACCGCGCGGTTCTGCTGCCAGCTGTGCGCGGTGTCGTGCGACCAGTCGCGGAAGAAGCGTTCCTGGACGAAGGGGCTGTTCTTGTAGTCCGGGAACCGGTCGGCGATGGTGTCGAAGGTGTACTCCAGGAAGTCGGCGTAGCGCTGCTCCCCGGTCGCCAGGTACAGGTTGATGAGGTACGCGGGCGCGTGGTCGCCGACCGAGTTCCAGTTCTTGCGTTCGGCGTTCTCGCCCAGGGACTCGTGGTCGGCGCTGAAGAGGATCGGGTCGATGTGCGAGTAGTAGCCGCCGAGTTCCTCGTCCTTGAAGAACCTGTCGAACAGCCGGATGGTGGCGTCGGCGTCGTTCTTGATCCTCACGTCGCCGGTGACCCGGTAGGTCTGGATCGGGCCGGCCAGCGCGTAGATCTGCTCGTACATCGGGATGGCGTCGTAGTCGTCGGAGAACTCCGAGGTGAACAGCTTCTTCTCGGTGTCCCCGTCCACGCTGATGCCGTGGTACCAGTAGACGACGTCTTCCTCGCTGTCCTCGACCCGCATGTGCTTGCGCAGGTACTCGGTGCCGCGCTCGGCGACCTCCAGGTACTCGTCCTTGCCGGTCAGCAGGTAGGCGGAGGCCATGCCGTAGACGAGGCGGGAGATGGTGTCGGTCTCCTGGATGTGGCTGGCGGTCTTGTCCCCGCCGAGCCGGATCTCGGTGCGGTACTCGGTGAAGTCCACCGGCCCGTCGCCGAACTGCGCCTTCCGGTAGAAGGAGGCGAGGGATTCGATCTGCTTGACCCACCAGCCGGCTTCCTCGAACCGGTAATCCTCCGCGCCGCGGCCGAGGAAGACCAGCCGCTTGGCGTCGAAGCGGCCGCCCTGCTCCGGGTAGTGGACGCCGTAGGCGAAGAGGAACCGGCCGGGCGAGAGCATCTCGTCGAGGTGGCCGGAGGCGTCGATGTAGGGCTCGTCCAGGTTGCGGACCAGTTCGGCGCTGGGGCCCGAGGCGAGCGACACGTCGAACGGGCGGCCGTCGGCGGTGTGCAGCCTCAGCTGCCGGGTCTCCGAGTCGAAGTGGTCGATGTATCCGGCGATGGTGTCCGAGAAGGAGAAGCCTTCAGCCATGCTGTGCACCGTCCTTGTCGTGAGAGCTGTCGTCGTCCGTGTATCCCTGGCTGACCTCGACGATCACCCCGTCGGGATCGCGGAGCCACACGGTCCGCCAGCCGCAGATGAAGTCGTCGAAGGCCAGGGGGCCGAGCGTGACGTCGGCCGCGTCCCCGATGTCCGCGAGGAAGGAGTCGACGCTGTCGGTCTGGAAGGCGAGGTGCCGGATCCGGCCGGGGGCCGGGGGTCCGTCGTTCTCCGCCTGCCGGGCCGGCTCGGCGCCGGCCGGGAAGAGCTCCAGGTACGCGTCCCCCTTGCGCAGGAAGACGATCTGCGAGTCGCCGAGGTCCACCACCCGGGCCCGGGCGAACCCGAAGTACCGGGTGTAGAACTCCTCGGTGGTCTTCTGGTCGGTGCAGTTGAGGCCCACGTGCGACCAGCGCATCAGCCGGCCCCCCGGCCCCGCCCGGCGGCGATCAGCTCGATGATGCGCCGGGCGAAGAGGTGGTGGTGGGCGCCGGTGCGGCCGGTGACCAGGTCGCCGTCGACCACCACGTCCTCGTCGACGTACTCCCCGCCCATGTTGCGGACGTCCCCGATGAGGTTGTTGTGGCAGACGACCTTGCGGCCGCGGATCTTGCCGGGGATGGAGGAGGCCAGCCACATGCCGTGGCAGATGATCCCCTTGAGGACCGTGGGCTCCTCGAAGGCCCGGCGCAGCAGTTCGGTCGCGGGGGCGAGGACGTCCACGTCCTCGGTGTAGCGGAGCCGGTCGGCGACCATGCCCGAGGGCACGATCAGCGCCGCGTACCGGCGCAGTTCCCCGTCGGACAGCCCCTCCAGGGAGCGGTCGGCGGTGAACGGGGCGCGGTACTCGTGGCCGGTGAAGGTGATGGAGTCGTTGCCCCACAGCCGGGTCAGGAAGTCGACCTCGGCGCCCTCCTCGGCGAAGCGGCGCTGGTAGTAGAAGATCTCCGGCTCGTAGAAGTCGCTCTCGACCAGGACCGCGATCCGGGTCCCGGTGAGGGCGCCTTCGCGCAGGACCGTTCCGTCAGACACGGGAGTTCCCCCTGTTCCGGCCGGTGATGAAGTCCGCCGCCCGCTCGGCGATCATGGCGATGGCGGCGTGGCAGTTGCCGGACGGCACCGCGGGCATCACGCTCGCGTCCACCACCCGGAGCCCCTGGACGCCGTGCACCCGCAGGTGCGGGTCGACGACGGAGAGGTCGTCGATGCCCATGCGGCAGGAGCCGGCCTGGTGGTGGTAGCTCTCCGACTTCCGCTTCGCGAAGGCGCGCAGCTCGTCGTCGGTGACCGTGCCCGGGCCGGGCTGGAGCTCCTGCTTGTACCAGGGCGAGAAGGCGGAGGTCGCGAAGATCTCCCGGGCCAGTTTGATGCCCTGCACCATCCGCTCCAGGTCCCAGCGGTCGCCCAGGTAGTTCGGGTGGATCAGCGGGTGGGCCAGCGGGTCGGCGCTCGCCAGCCGGATCCAGCCGCGGGAGACGGGCCGGACGACGCCCGGCAGGATGGACACCGTGTGGGGGTGGTCCTGGCCGACGATCACGTCGAAGGGCACGTGGACGAAGGCGATCTGCAGGTCGGGGGCGGGCAGTCCGGGCTGCGAGGAGAGGAACAGCGCGCTCTCGGAGAGGTTCTGCGTCGGCGGCGGCAGTTCCTGGGTGACCTCGGCCATCAGGCCGGTCAGCACGTGGTTGTGGAAGTTCTCGCCGACGCCCGGGACCGCGGCGGTGACGGCGATGCCGTGTTCGGCGAGCCGGTCGGGGGCGCCGATGCCGGAGAGCAGCAGCAGCTTCGGCGACTCGATGGCGCCGGCCGCGACGATCACCTCGCGGCGGGCCCGGACGGTGTGCGTGCCGGGTTCGCCGGTGGTTCCGGCGGCGTCGAGCACGGTGCGGCCCGGGAAGTCGGCGGGCGGGGTGGTCTGGACGTACTCGGCGCCGGTGCAGGTGGTGCCGTCGAACAGCAGCCGGGTGGTGTGCGCGCCGGTGCGCAGGGTGAGGTTGGGCCGGGTCAGGGCCGGTTCCAGGTAGGCGGCCAGGGTGCCCTGGCGGCGGCCGTCGGCCACGTCGATGTGGTGCCAGCCGGTGCCGAACAGGCCGCGGCGCGGGCCGTCGGTGTTGAAGTCGGCGATCTCCTGGTGGCCGAGTTCCACGGCGGCGTCGATGAACGCCCGGGACACGGGGTTGGGGTCGTGCCGGCCCGCGTGGGTGATCCGCTGCGGGCCGCCGGTGCCGGTGGTGGCGGCGGTGACGTCCTCCTGGGACTCCAGCAGGGCGAAGTAGGGGAGCACGTCCTCGTGCGCCCAGCCGGCCGCGCCCTGGTAGGCCCAGTTGTCGAAGTCCGAGGCGTGGCCCCGGATGTGCATCATGATGTAGAGGTTGCTGCTGCCGCCGGGGGCCTTGCCGCGGGGTTCGTACGTACGGCGGCCGTCGAGGCCGGGCTGCGGGACGCTGGTGTAGCCCCAGTCGACGGGCCCGCCGAGCAGCTTGTACCAGGACGAGGGGTCGTCGACCTCGGGCGGGATGCGGGGGCCGCCGGCTTCCAGGACCAGGACGGAGACGCCGGGGTCCTCGGAGAGCCGGTGGGCCAGGACGCTGCCGGCGGTGCCGGAGCCCACGATCACGTAGTCGTACTCGGCGCTTCCACGGGTGTCCATCGGATCACCGCCCCTCAGTCCCGGCTCAGGACCTGGAAGGGGACCGTGTCGTGGTGGTTCGCCATGTAGGCGATCTTTCCGTCCACGATCCGGAAGTAGTTCATGACCTCGGCCTCGATGGTCTCGCCGGAGGCGCTGACCGCGCTCAGGTGGGAGACGGCCGCGGCCTGCACGCTGCCGGGCTGCTCCGCTCCGGCGGCGGGCCGGTCGACGATGAAGTGGACGGGCGTGTTCTGGAAGACCCGGTAGAGGGTCCCCATGCCCTTCATCATCGAGCGCAGGGTGTCCAGGCCCTCGATGTGTCCGGCCAGCTGCTCGTCCATGACCTGGTCGTCGGCGAACAGGTCGCACCAGCGGTCCCAGTCGCCGGCGTTGGCGTACTCGTAGTACTTCGTGAGGATCTGTCGGGCGTCCATCGCTCTCCCCCTATCGGTCCCTGCGGATGCCGTCCGGGGCGAACGGCGCCCAGAACTGGCTGAACGCGGCGGCGGTGTCGCCGAACAGGCCGTCCCGGCCCTCGACGATCCGCCCGTCGTGCCAGCGCATGAAGTGGAAGACCTGGTAGTCCATCCGCTCGTACGGGGAGCCGGTCGTCTCGGCCGCGCCGGCCCGCAGGCCGGTGTTGCGGCAGACGTCGGCGGAGCAGTCCTCGCCGACGAGCACCGCCTCGATGTCCATGCGGAAGGTGCCGCCGGTGAGCTTGTGGGTCTGCCCCATCAGCTCCAGGAAGGCGTCCAGGCTCTCGTACCAGCCGGCCAGCGGGTGGTTGCCGGGGACCAGCCAGCGCAGGTCCTCCGAGTAGTACTCCAGGATCCGGGTCCGGTCGCCGGATCCCAGTGCCGCGTAGGCGGCCTGCACCCGCTGCGGTGTCACCCGTGTCATGGTCCGCACCCCTCTCAGAGCGAGCCCGAACCGGGCATCGGGGCCAGGTCGTTGACCGTGTACGCGGAGATCCGGGGGCCGGCCGGGCCGGCCACCACGGTCCAGGTCTGGTCGGCGTCGAACCCGAGCCACTCGCTGCGGGCGGCCGGCGGGTCCCAGATCTTGGCCTGCCAGTTGACGAGCACCCGGACGGTGGCGCGTTCCCCGCCGGGCTCGATGACGGGTTCCACCTTGGTGACGGTGTGCACCTCGTCGAAGAACCGGGCGGTGACGGCCGCGTACCAGCGTCCGAAGCCCTCGGGTCCGAGGAAGGTGTCCTCGGGGACCGCGAATTCCAGGTCCTCGGTGATGAGGGCCAGCACCTGGTCCGGGGGAACGTGCCGGTCCAGGGCCACGTACCACTGTTCGGCGAAGCTGCGGATCGCGTCCTCGGTCAACCGCTCGGCGGGCATGGGTCCTCCGTTTCGCGTGGGTTCGGGTCGCGCGCCGGGTCAGGTCGCGCATGCGTGGGGGCCAGTCGTGCACCGGGTCAGATCTGGATGTCGACGAGGAACGGCCCGGGGTGGCCGAGCATCCGGCTCACCGCGGCGGCCGCCTCGTCCGGCTTCTCCACCCGCATCCCGCCGGCCCCCAGGGCGCGGGCCAGGCCGGCGAAGTCGATCTCCGGACGGGACAGGTCGAAGGACCCGGGGAAGGGGTGCGCGGCGATGCCCCGCTCCCGCCAGTACTGCTCGATGTTGTCGTCCAGCAGCCGGTACTTGCGGTTGTTGCACACCACGAACTTGGCGTCGATGCCGTGCCGGGCCGCGGTCCACAGCGCCTGGTAGGTGTACATCGAGCCGCCGTCGCCGGAGAACCCGACGACGAGCCGGTCCGGACGGGCCAGTTTGGCCCCGACCGCGCCGGGGAAGCCGACGCCGAGCGACCCGCCCCGGGTGAGGTGGTAGTCGCCGGGCCGCTCCGCCGGCAGGTGGGCGGTGACCAGGGGCGAGGTGGTGAGCGCCTCGTCGAAGACGATCAGGTCGCCGCCGGTCCGCTCGGCAAGGGTCTTCAGGAACACCGCCATCGGACTGCCGTCGTCCACCGCCGTGTGCGCGGCGCGCGCCCGCTCGCGGGTACGGACGTCCAGCCGGGCGGCCGCGGCGGCCCTGGCCTGCGGGGTGAGCCTGCGCTCCAGTACGGCGGCCAGTTCGCGCAGCGCGGACCTGGGGTCGGCGACCAGGCCGAGGTCGACCGGGTGGTTCTTGGCGATCTCGTAGGCGTTCAGGTCGACGTGGACGATCCGGGCGTCCTCCCGGAACGGGCTCACCAGCTCGGGGAACACCTCGGGGAAGACATAGGTGCCGACGATCAGCACCGCGTCCGCGTCCCCGACGAGCTCCTTGCTGTGCGGGCCGAACATGTGGCCCGTCTGGCCGCGCCGCAGCGGGTGCGAGGCCGGGATGTTGACCTCGGAGGAGTCGACCTCGTACACGTCGGCGCCCAGCAGCTCGGCGACGGCCACGAGTTCGTTCTGGGCACCGGAGAGGGAGACCCCGTCGCCGACGAGGACCACGGGCCGCCGGGCGGAGCCCAGCAGTTCCGCGGCGCGCCCCACCGAGGCCGGCGAGGGCGCGACGTCGGTGAGGGGCACGGTGGCGGGCAGCACCGGCTCGGAGTTGAGCTCGTCCAGGACGTCCATGGGCAGGGCCACGAACACCGGGCCGCGGGGCGGGGTCAGGGCGATCTTCACGGCCCGCCGGACGGTGCGGAGCACCGAGTTCGGGTCGGTGACCCGGGTGGCGTACTTGGTGACCGGGCGGGCCATGGCCACCAGGTCGGCGGCCATCTGGGCGTCCATGGCGTCGTAGCGGACCCCGGCGTCGCCCGCGACCACCACCAGCGGGGTGTGGCCGCGGAGCGACTGGTAGAGCATGCCGATGCCGTTGCCCAGGCCCACACCGGAGTGCAGCTGGAGCAGGGCGGCACCGCCGGTGGCCCGGGCGTAGCCGTCGGCGATGCCGGCGGCGACGGTTTCCTGGAGAGCGAGGACGTACCGGAAGTCCTCCGCCGCGTCGACCGCGTCGAGGAATCCCTGTTCCACCGTGCCGGGATTTCCGAACATCACGTTCAGGCCGTCGGCCTTGAACTGCTCGATCAGCCTTTCCCGTCCGGGACTGGGCGGCGTATTCGGCGTGACTCCCATGACTTCCCTTTCCCCTCCGCTACCACCCGTACCGAGTGAGACCGTTCTCCAGGACTTCCACGATCTTCTGCCCCGTGAGATAGGAGTCGGGGGTCGAACGCCCGGTGACGAACGGGAAGTCCACGATCACCGATACGGGCTTTCCGAAATTGCCGTGGTACGCCCCGCGCGGGCCGGTGGCATCGCGCAGTATGTACTCCAGCGGGTACGGCGGCGGGCCCATGTTGAAATCGGTACCGAGGAATCCGGTGCCGTCCTTGTAGTCGTACTCCTTGCAGTGGCCGGTGACGTGCTTGCCCCAGATGATGCTCTTGCGGTCGTCCCAGTCGCGGGCGAAGGCCAGGCAGGCCACGCCGTAGCACTCGGCGGCGACCACCTTGCCGGCCTTCCTGAAGGCCAGGATCAGGGCGTGCACGCGCTCGTTGTTGGCGAGGTCGGCGATGGGGCCGCTGCCGCCCACGATGAGGATCGCGTCGTACGCGGCGATGTCGGCGTCGAGTTTGTCGAGATCGCGGTGGTACTGCTCCAGCTTGCGCAGATAGCCCTCGTCGCTCGTGTACGGGCGCTCGGGCACCCATGCCTCGATGTCGAGCGGCGAGTCCAGCCGGCTCGACTGCTCGAACTCCCGGCCCAGCCGGGCGTTCTCCTCGGTGGTCACCGAGCGGCCCAGCGGGGGGTCGACGTACTTCGCGTCGAGGCTCGGCGGAAGTGCGTGCGCGCGCTTTCCGGTCGGGGTTGCGAATACGACTTCGTAGCCCCGCTCATCGAACTTCGACACCGGGCCTATCAGCTCCTCGGCCCAGTAACCGTGTTCGGAGACAATGACCAGAATCTTTCTGCTCACGGATTCCTCCAGGCGCCGCCTGTTGTCGTTGGCGTCGTCCACACTGGTCGTGCGGAGGGCCTCCGTCAAAGCGCCCGTGTGCGACTTCGTGAGGTAGAAAGCGAGGTGGCGGCGGCACCTCAGGAAGTCTCCGGCGACGTCATGAAGTCGGCTCCGGACTTCATGACATCGGCCGAATCACTGAACCGTCGCGCGTGCCTGGTGATTACCTTCTCCACGAATCATGGACCACGGAAGGACGGGGCCTGTGGACAGCATCTGCACGCACATCGATGACATACGTCCGGTCGCGCCGGGCACCGAGGGGTGCGAGGAGTGCCTGGCGCTCGGAGACGGCTGGGTGCACCTGCGCATGTGCCTGAGCTGCGGGCACGTGGGGTGCTGCGACTCGTCGAAGAACCGGCACGCCACCCGGCACTACGAGGCGAGTGCCCACCCCATCGCCGCGTCCCACGAGCCGGGCGAGGACTGGGCCTGGTGCTACGCCGACAAGCTCATGCTGGAGCCGGCGTGAGCACGGCCCCCGGGACCCGGGGCGGAAGGGCACCGTCCGCGGCAGCCGGCGCCCCTGCGGCATCCGGCACGTCCGCGGCCTCCACCACGCCTGCGGCCTCCACCGCCTCCGCGGCGTCCGGCACGTCCGCGGCGCCGGCCGCGTCCGCCGTGGAGAACCGCAAGCCGGTCATCCTCGCCGTGGACGACGACCCCCAGGTGCTCCGCGCCGTCCGCCGCGACCTGCGCAGCGCGTACGGCGACCGCTACCGGGTGCTGGGCGCCTCCTCGGCCGCGGACGCGCTGAAGATCCTGGACTCCCTGGACGAGCGCGGCCACGACCCGGCCCTGTTCCTGGTGGACCAGCGGATGCCGGACGTGACCGGCGTGGAGTTCCTGCTGGAGGCGGTCAGCCGGTTCCCCGACGCCCGCCGCGTGCTGCTGACGGCGTACGCCGAGACGGACGCGGCGATCACCGCGATCAACCGGGTGCGGCTGGACTACTACCTGCTCAAGCCGTGGGACCCGCCGCACGAGCGGCTCTTCCCCGTCCTCGACGACCTGCTGTCGGACTGGCTCGCCACCTACCGCCCCGCCTACGACGGCATCATCGTCGCCGGGCACCTCGTGTCCCCCGGCACGCACGCCGTACGGGACTTCTTCACCCGCAACGGGCAGCCGTTCCGCTTCCTGAACGTGGAACGCGACCCGGAGGCCCTGTCCCTGATCGCCGACCGCCCGGACGGCGCCCTCCCGCTGGTCCGGTTCCCCGACGGCACCGTGCTGTCGGCCCCCTCCGACGCCGAACTCGCCCGGCAGCTGGGCCTGTCCACCACCGCCTCCCGCCCGCACTACGAATGCGTGATCGTCGGCGCGGGCCCGGCCGGCCTGGCGGCCGGGGTGTACGCCGCGTCCGAGGGGCTGTCCACGCTGATGCTGGACTCCCGCGCCCCGGGCGGCCAGGCGGGCACCTCCAGCCTGATCGAGAACTACCTGGGCTTCCCGTCCGGGCTGTCCGGCGGCGACCTGACCCGCCGGGCCACCATCCAGGCGTCCCGGTTCGGCGCGGAGATCCTGCACCCGGTGGAGGTGGTGTCGCTGACCCGGGACGACCCGGCGAAGATCCTCACCCTGGCCGACGGCACGGAGATCTCCGCCGAGACCGTGCTGCTGGCCACGGGCGTGGCGTACAACCGGCTGCCGGCCGCGGGCGCGGAGCGGTTCGAGGGCGCCGGGCTGTACTACGGCGCGGCCACCACGGAGAGCTCGGCCTGCATCTCGCAGCACGTGTTCATCGTCGGCGGGGCGAACTCGGCCGGCCAGGCCGCGGTGCACTTCGCCAAGTACGCGGCCCGGGTGACGATCCTCGTACGGGCGGACTCCCTGGACGCCAGCATGTCCCGCTACCTGATCGACGAGATCGAGCGCACCCCCAACATCGAGGTCAGGGTCCGCACCACGGTGACCGGGCTGCACGGCGACGACCACCTGGAACGCATCACCCTGCACGACGCGGCGGCCGGCACGGACAAGACCGTCACCTGCCGCTTCATGTTCACCTTCATCGGTGCCCGCCCGCACACGGACTGGCTGGCCGGCGTGGTGGAACGCGATGACCACGGGTTCGTGCTCACCGGCTCGGACCTGATCTCCAACGGTGGCGAGCTGCCCGCCGAGTGGAGCCTGGAGCGGGCCCCGTACCCGCTGGAGACCAGCGTCCCCGGGGTCTTCGCGGCCGGTGACGTGCGCGCCCACTCGGTCAAGCGGGTCGCCTCGGGCGTCGGGGAGGGGGCGATGGCGGTCTCCCTGATCCACCGGTACCGCTCGATGGGCTGAGAGCGAACACGGGCCGGCGGCCGCCGCGGAGGGTTGTGATCAAGGGCAGAACGGATGCAACGTTGATTACATGATTACAGCCGAGCAGCGAGAAGAACTCCGCGGCTGGTTCGCCGACCGCCTTCCGGTGGACGTCTACGAGGAGCTCCTGGAGGTCGTGGTCGACCGCGAGGAGATCACCGTCGTCGGCCGCATCCCGGCGCAGGAGACGGTGAAGGCGTTCCGCGAACGCACCCGCGAACAGCGCATCGAAGTGGCCCGCGAGGCCGAACAGCTCTACCGCCGCAAGGTCGCCTGGGGCGTCCAGGCGGGTGACGAGCGCGTCCTGTTCACCCACCTGGCCGTCCCCGTCATGACCCGGCTGCGGCAGTCCGAACGCCAGGTGCTGGACCTCCTGGTCGCCGGCGGCGTGGCGCGCAGCCGTGCCGACGCCCTGGCCTGGTGCGTCCGCCTGGTCGGCCGCAACACCGGCTCCTGGCTCGCCGACCTCCGCGACTCCCTCGACCAGGTCCAGCGCGTCCGGGCCCAGGGCCCCGACGTGACGCCGGAGGCGGAGCCGAACCAGGACGTAACGGACCCGGACTCCCAGAAGTCCGCACCCGAATGAGGGATCACTGTCCCGGGAAGCGTTGATCGGGAAGGGTTGGGCAGGTCGGCGTACACACCGCCGGCCGAACACAGGGAGACACACCATGACCACGACCGTCGAGTACATCCGCTACCGGATCGCCTTAGACGACCAGCCGGCGTTCGAGGACGCCTACCGGCGGGCCGCCGAATCCCTGGCAGCCGCGCCGGAGTGCATCGACTACGAGCTGACGCGCTGCCAGGAGGAGCGCGAGCGGTACATCCTGCGGATCCGCTGGACCTCCGTGGAGGACCACCTGCAGGGCTTCCGCAAGGGGGAGCACTTCCCGGCCTTCTTCACCGCGATCCGCCCGTACGTCACGGCCATCGAGGAAATGCAGCACTACCTCCCCACCGATGTCATCGGCACCGGAAAGGCTCCTGAACAGTCATGAGCAGCAGCACGCCCACGATCTACGAATGGATGGGCGGGGCCGAGGCGATGACCCGCCTCACCGAGGCCTTCTACGGCCACGCCCTCCGGGACGAGATCCTGGCCCCGGTGTTCGCGGGCATGGACGCGGAACACCCGCAGCACGTGGCCGTCTGGCTGTCCGAGGTGTTCGGCGGCCCCGCCGACTACACCGCGCACCACGGCGGCCACCAGCACATGGCCACCAAGCACCTGGGCCGCGGCATCACCGAGAAGCAGCGCCGCCGCTGGGTCGACCTCCTCCTCGACACCGCCGACGAGGTGGGCCTCCCGACGGACCCGGAGTTCCGCGCGGTGTTCGTCTACTACATCGAGTGGGGCACCCGCATGGCCCTGATCTACTCGGGCGACAACCCGCCCCCGGTGGACGCGGCCAAGATCCCCGTCTGGGGCTGGGGCCAGACCCCGCCCTGGATCCCGAAGTCCTGAGCCGGCCGGCCTGAACCGCCAGTCCTGAGCCGGCACTCCCGAGCCCACCGGCGGGGCCGGCCCACCCGGCCCCGCACAGGGGCCGGACCCGACCCGGGCTAGGCCCGCGCGGCGGCCACCACGACCTCCAGCGCGGGCCCTTCCTCCGTCTCCCGCCAGTACGCGGCGGCCTCCTCCAGCACCTCCTGCAGGACCTCCCAGTCCCCCGGCCGCGCCAGGGCCAGCCCGTCCCACCCGGTCACCGCCACCAGCCGGCCCCCGGCCCCCGGCAGCCACGACAGGTCCGTCAGGCAGTCCGCCAGCGCGTCCCAGTTCCGCCCGAACCACTCCGGCAGCGCGAAGGCCGCCGCGCACGCGTCCATCAGCCGCGCCTTCGTCCGTACGCCGTCCAGGTCCAGCCGTACGACCGCCCAGCCCGCCTGCTCGGCGGCCGCCAGTGCGGGAGCCAGCGGATGCGCATCCTCGGTCATCGGAGAACCGCCCTGAAGGTGTCGTAGTGGTCGTCCGTGTAGTAGAGCTCCCCGCCCCCGCCGGTCACCAGGCGCCGCGCGCCCCGGTCCCGCTCCCCCGGGGTCCGCACCGTGAACTCGTGGTAGTAGCCCCGCTTCTGCCGGGGCAGCGCCTTCTCGAAGTTCCCGAAGACGGTCCCGTCCTGCCGGTACGGGTACGGCCCGCCCTGGTCGATCAGCGCCAGGGTGTCCCTTGCCTGCCGCGGCAGCCGGTCCACCCGGACGACCGCCATGCCCTGCGCCCACCCGGGGGTGGCGACGGCACTCGGCGCGGAAACGCCACCCGGGGCGGGAACGTCACTCCCGCACCCCGCGCCCCCGGCCCACACGGCCAGGCACAGGAACAGGGCCGCCACCGCCCGCGACGGCTTCCGGAAGACCATGCGCCCGATCCTGCCATCCGGACCCGGCCGCGAGCGGGCCGGACACGGCAGGGCCGGACACGGGAGCTACTGATCGGGGTCGGCCCGCTCCAGCGCCGGGCGGAGCCCCGGCTCCGACTCCGTCAGCAGGTAATCGGCGGCAGCGGTGTCCGTCACCAGACTGGTCACCAGCCCCGACCGCAGCACCGCCCCGATCGCCGACGCCTTCCGCACCCCGCCCGCGATCGCCACGACCTCCGGGATCCGCCGCAGCCGGTCCGCCTCGACGGTGATGCACCGCTCACCGAGGTCCCGGCCCACGCGCCGCCCCTGCGAGTCGAACAGGTGCGCCGACATCTCGGCGGCCACGCCCAGCGAGGCGTAGTGCGCGCGCTCCTCGTCGGACAGCATGTCGTGCACGGTGGAGATGCCCGGCTCCCAGGACCCGATGGACACCGCGGCCACGGTCACCTTGTCGAAGTACTCGAACGCCCGCGCGATACCGGTCTGGCTGCGCAGCGCGGCCGCCGTCGCCGGGTCGGGCAGCAGCATCGGCGCGTAGATGGGGTGCGCGTCCCCGCCGGACACCTGGGCGGCCCTGCGCACCGCCTCCACCGACCCGCGCTCCGCCGTGCCGGCGTCGTAGACACCGGTCAGCTGCACGACGGTGCACTGGGGCAGCCGGTGCAGGGCAGCGGCCATGTGGATGGTCGACCGCCCCCAGGCCAGGCCCAGCACGTCGCCCTCGTTGACCAGCTCACCGAGCAGGTCCGCGGCGACCGCACCCAGGTTCTCCGGGTCGGGCGCGTCCTCGGTCACCTCGGCGGGCGACTCGACGACCACCGCGTGCCGCAGCCCGTACCGGGCGCGCAGCGCGTCCGAGCGCTCCGCGTCCAGCTCGGCCGGCACCCGGATCTCGATCCGTACGAGATCCCGCTCAAGGGCGGTTTCGAGGACCCGGGCCACCTTGAAGCGGCTCACGCCGAACTCCTCGGCGATCTGGATCTTCGACTTGCCCTCCAGGTAGAAGCGGCGGGCCATGGCCGCCGCCTGCACCAGCTCCGCGGGTCCCATCCGCAGGGCTGACCGTCCCGCCGACATTGCAGACACCGCGTTCTCCTCCCTGCTGTTCACACTCTCGACTCGCCGTTCATCCTGTCAGATCCGGCGACGGTTGATCAGCCCGGACAGCAGGCGTTCACCGAGCTGTTCACCAACGATCGCCTCCGTTGTCTCAGTGGTCGCAAGCCCAGGGAGCGGCGGCGATCGCGACACCCGCCTGGTCGCGCAGGGTGCGCACCGCCGCGGCCGGGTCCACCGCCCCGTAGACCGCGCTGCCGGCCACGAAAACGTCCGCGCCGGCCTCGGCGCAACGTTCGATGGTGGACGCCGAGACCCCGCCGTCCACCTGGAGCCAGAGGTCCAGCCCGTGCTTGGCGATGAGCTCCCGGGTCCGGCGGATCTTCGGAAGCATCACGTCGAGAAAGGGCTGGCCCCCGAAGCCGGGCTCGACGGTCATGATGAGCACCATGTCGAGCTCGGGAAGGATGTCCTCGTACTGCTCGATGGGCGTGGCGGGCTTCAGCGCCATCGCCGCCCGCGCACCCTTGGCCCGGATCTCCCGCGCCAGCCGCACGGGCGCACCGGCCGCCTCGGCGTGGAAGGTGATCGACCCGGCACCGGCCTCCACGTACTGCGGGGCCCAGCGGTCCGGGTCCTCGATCATCAGATGCAGGTCCAGCGGGGTGTCCGTGGCACGGCTGAGCGACTCCACGATGGGCATGCCGAGCGTGAGGTTCGGGACGAAGTGGTTGTCCATGACGTCGACGTGCAGCCAGTCGGCCCCCTCCACCGCCTTCGCCTCATCGGCGAGTCGGGAGAAGTCCGCGGACAGGATGCTGGGATTGATCTGAACGGCCATGCGTAAAGCGTGCCATGCCGGGGGCGACTCTCGGCCACGACCCCAACACCAAATCATCCCTTAACCCAACCCGAAGAACACATAACTCCCCCTAACCGATCTCGGAACCGGCGGGGCGGGGGCTACGGTGCTGCCGTTGTGGCCCGCTCCACCGCCGAGCCCCCCGGGCACCCCTGCGATTCCGCCCAGGCGAAGCCCCGGCACACACCCGACCCACCCGCTGGCCGACCCCACCTGCCGGCCGGTCCCGCCCGGCAGGAGTCCGGTTGCTGTAGCGGGCCGCAACGGCAGCGCTCGCTTGCCCGCGGCCTCCGACTGCACCACGCTGAGCCCCGAGCACGAGGAGTACCGGCGAGCCCGGATCGCCTACCGGTGAGTGTCCCGCGCCGCGCGGTCCGTACGCCGGGCACCCACGGACGGAAGGCTGGGCCATGCGGAAACTGATCTACGGCATGAACCTGACCCTGGACGGCTACATCGCCGCGGTCGGCGACGACATCGGCTGGAGCGGATCCCCGAGCCGGGAGCTGTTCCAGTGGTGGCTCGACCACGAGCGGGCGAGTGCCCTGTCGCTCTACGGGCGCAAGCTGTGGGAGGCGATGAGCTCCTACTGGCCGACGGGCGACCGGCAGCCCGACGCCACCCCGGCGGAGATCGAGTTCGCGCGGAACTGGCGGGACACGCCGAAGGTGGTGTTCTCCTCGACGATCGACAAGGTCGACTGGAACACCCGCCTGGTCACCGGCGACGCGATCGCCGAGATCACTCGGCTCAAGGCCGGGGACGGCGGGCCGATGAACATCGGCGGAGCGACGCTTGCCGGAGCCGCCATGCGCGCCGGGCTGATCGACGAGTACGTGATCGCCACCCACCCGGTCCTGGTGGGCGGCGGCACGCCGTTCTTCACCGCGCTGGACGGCTGGGTGAACCTGAACCTGGTGGAGACGCGGACGTTTCCCGGCGGCGTGGTCCTGACCAGGTACGAGACCAGGCGCTGAGCAGCTGCCGCTCCCAGGTGCGGCCCCCTCCTAGCCCACCCGCCTCAGCAGTGCCAGGTACATCGCGTCCGTGCCGTGCAGGTGCGGCCACAGCTGGACGTCCGGGCCGTCGCCCAGGGCCGGGACGCCCGGCATCAGGGGGCGGGCGTCGATGAGTTCCGCCTCCACCGGTTCCGCGCCGCCCCGGCCCTTGAGGACGTCGTCCACGACGACGCGGGTCTCCGCCAGGTGCGGGGAGCAGGTCGCGTACCCGACCACGCCGCCCACCCGGACCGCGGCCAGGGCTTCCCGCAGCAGCGACCGCTGCAGCGGTGCGAAGCCGTCCAGGTCCTCCGGGCGGCGGCGCCAGCGCGCCTCCGGGCGGCGGCGCAGGGCGCCCAGCCCCGAGCACGGGACGTCCATCAGGATCCGGTCGAAGGAGCCCTGCCGCCAGGCCGGGCGGGTGCCGTCGGCGGTGATGACCTGGTACGGGCCGGGGTTGCCGGCCAGTGCCCGCTCCACCAGCCGCGCACGGTGCGGCTGCTTCTCCGAGGCCAGCAGGAACGCGCCGCGTTCGGCCGCCAGTGCGGCGAGCAGCGCCGCCTTGCCGCCGGGACCGGCGCAGCCGTCCATCCAGCGCTCGTCGCGGCCTTCCAGCGGCGCGTTCGCCAGCGCGATGGCGACCAGCTGGCTGCCCTCGTCCTGGACGCCCGCCCGGCTCTCCCGCACGGCCTCCAGCGCGCCCGGCTCGCCGCCCTCCGCCAGCCGGACGGCGTAGGGGGACCAGCGGCCCGGCAGTGCGGACTCCTCGCCGACGGCGTCGAAGAGTTCCGCGGTCGTGGCGCGGCCGGGGCGGGCCACGAGGGTGACCTCCGGCCGTTCGTTGTCCGCTTCCAGCAGGTCCTCGATGCCGGCCCGGCCGCCGCCCAGGGAGTCCCACAGTGCGGAGACGACCCAGCGCGGGTGCGAGTGGACGACCGCGAGGTGGTCCTCGGCGTCCACCTCGTACGGCGGGGCCACCTGCTCCACCCAGGCGTCGAGGTCACGGGCGGCGATCTTGCGCAGCACCGCGTTCACGAACTTCGCGCGCCCGTCGCCCAGGACCACCCGCGCCAGCTCGACGCTCGCCGACACCGCCGCGTGGGTCGGGATCCGGGTGCCGAGCAGCTGGTGCGCGCCGAGCGAGAGCACGTCGAGGACCGGCGGGTCCACCTCGCGCAGCGGCCGGTCGATGCAGGCGGAGATGATCGCGTCGTACGTGCCCTGGCGTCGCAGGGTCCCGTAGACCAGCTCCGTCGCCAGCGCCGCGTCGCGGGCCTGGAAGTCCTCGTTCTGCCGGGCCTTGCGCAGCAGCGGCGGCAGCACCAGGTTCGCGTAGGCGTCCCGTTCGTCGACCGCGCGCAGCGCCTCGAAGGCGAGGATGCGGACGGGGTCCTTCTTGGGACGGCGGTACGGCTTGGCCTGCTTCTGGCCGCTGCGGCGAGGCTGCTCAGTCAAGGGAAAGGTGCTCCGGGATCAAGAAAAAACCACTGACCCCCTCAGCCTACGTCCCTTCGGGCCCGGTCCCCCGGGCCGTGTCCCTTCAGCCCACCCGCTCGCCCGCCGCGATGCGCACCCCTCGGGCCCAGTCGGCGCCCTTCATCGGCTTCTTTCCCTGCGGCTGGACCCACAGCAGCTCCACGGCGTGCGAGCCGGTCCCGACCCACACGTTGTTCTTGGCGACGGCGATCTCGCCGGGGGCGAGGTCGGTCCGGTCGGTGACCAGGCCCACCGAGACCAGCTTCAGGCGTTCCCCGCGGAAGACCGTCCAGGCGCCGGGGGCGGGCGTGCAGCCCCGCACCACGCGGTCGACGCGCAGCGCCGGCGCCTTCCAGTCCACGCGGGCGTCCTCGACGGTGATCTTCGGGGCGAGGGAGATGCCGTCGCCGGGCTGCGGGACCGCGCGCAGGGTGCCGTCCTCGATGCCGTCCATGGTGGCCGCGAGCAGCCCGGCACCGGCGAAGGCCAGGCGGGTGAGCAGGTCGCCGCTGGTGTCGGTGGGGCGGACGTCCTCGGTCAGCACTCCGAAGACCGGTCCGGCGTCCAGGCCCTCCACGATCCGGAAGGTGGACGCGCCGGTGACCTCGTCCCCGGCCATGATCGAGTGCTGTACGGGGGCGGCGCCGCGCCAGGCGGGCAGCAGCGAGAAGTGCAGGTTGACCCAGCCGTGCAGGGGGATGTCCAGGGCACTCTGCGGGAGGATCGCGCCGTAGGCGACGACCGGGCAGCAGTCGGGCGCGATCTCGCGCAGCCGCTGCTGGAACTCGGGGTCGCGGGGCTTGACCGGCTTGAGCACCTCGATGCCCGCTTCCTCCGCCCGCTCGGCGACGGGGCTGGCGACCAGTCGCCGGCCGCGGCCGGCGGGCGCGTCGGGGCGGGTGACGACGGCGGCGACCTCGTGCCGCCCGGAGGCGATCAGGGCGTCCAGGGCGGGCACGGCGACCTCGGGGGTGCCTGCGAAGACGAGCTTCACTGGGGTCCTACCTCGTTTCTCGGCGGCGACCGGGCGGCAGCGCGGCGGCGGCCCGGTGGCGGCTCGGCCGACGGCGCGGCCGGATCGGTCCCGGGCCGGCCCGGCCCGGCTGTGTGATCAGCAGCGCACCATCCTATGGGGCCGCCGGACAGGGGGCGTACGCACATACGCGCGCCTCTCGCATATGCCGACACGCCCCTGGTGCGTGACTTCCTCACCGCATGGCGCGTTGGTCAAGAGAGATTGACCAGTACGGGCCGCGTCCGGCAACGGCATGTGCGGCCCGATCCGCTCCTCAGCACCGGTTCGAGAGGCTTGTTCATGGCCGACCACGCCACCCACGACGCCCAAGCGCGGGCCAGTCTGCACCTCCTCGTGCGGGACATCGAGCGGGTCCGCCGGCAGGTGGATGCTCTGCGTACCCTCACCGCGCAGCTCGGCAACGTCTACCGCCCGCGCCGCTCCGGTCCCTCCACGGGCTTCGTCGTCTACGGGCGGGCGCCCGCGCCCACCGTCCGACTCGCGCAGGAACTGCGGGACAGCGTCGAGACGCTGGTCACCGCCGCCGTCGACTTCGACCGCTCGCTCGGCTTCTCGTGGGACGCGGTGGGTTCCGCGCTCGGGGTGACCAAGCAGGCGGTGCACCGGCGCTACGGGGCGCGCCGCGCGCAGGCCGCGGAGGCGGCAGAGCCGGTGGCCGAGGGTACGACCACGCGGACGCTCGGCATGCCCACGGTGCCGGCGGCCCGCTCCGTACCGCCGCAGCCGCTGCGCGAGGAGTCCGCGGCGGCCGGCCCCCGCCAGGGGGCGTTCCCGGGCCCCCGCAACGGCTGACCGGCCGCCCACCGCATCCCGCTCCACCACGTCCCGCTCCACGACTCCACGACGGCCGGGTCCCACGAGGGCCCGGCACCGCGACCCACAGGCCGCCCGGCACCCGGAAACCCCTGGGTGCCGGGCGGCCGTCATGTCGGGCACCCGCCGCGCCCGGCGGGCTCCACGTGCTCCACGGGCTCCACGGGCTGGACAGGTCCCACAGGGCTTCCGCGCCCCGCACGCCACACAGGCCCCCGGGTCAGGCCCCCGCGCCGCCCCACCCCCCGGTCACCCGATGTCCGGCGGATCGATCCGCACCCGCACGGCGTCGGCCGCGGACACCCCCCGGGCCAGCCGGCCCGCCTGGGCCTCCTTGAGGGCGCGGGCCAGGGCGGCACCGCTGCCCGGGCGGACCCGTACCAGGGCGCGTACGCCCGGGGACGGCTCGCCGCGGCGTCCCGGGACGGGGACCGGGCCGAGGACCTCCGCGTCCGCGGGCAGGTCCCCGGCCACATCGGCCAGGAAGGCGGCCACGGCCTCCTCCCGGCCGACCACCGAGGCCATCCGGGACACCGGCGGGAATCTCAGCTCGGCCCGCTCCGCGAGCTCCCGGAGGGCGTGACCCACGGGGTCCCAGCGGACCAGCGCCTGCACCGGCCGCAGGGTCGGTTCGGCGACGATCACCACCTGCCCGTCGCCGCGCACCAGCGAGGCGGCGCCGATCCAGCGGCGCAGCGCCTCCTCGCCGGCCCGCAGGTCGGGGAAGCCGAGCATCGCCCAGCCGTCCAGGAGCAGGGCGGCCGCGTAACCGGCGCCCTCGGCCACCGGTTCGGCTCCGGGCGTGGACACGACCAGGGCGGGCTGCTCGGGCACGCCTTCCAGTACGTGGTCCCGCCCCGAGGTGCGTACGGGCACGGCCGGAAAGGCCCGCCCCAGCTCCTCTGCGGTCCGGCGGGCGCCGACCACGCTGGCGCGGAGCCGGAAAGCCCCGCACTCCTCGCAGTGCCAGGACGGCTCGGGCCGACCGCACCAGCCGCAGGCCAGGTCCCGCTCGTCGGGCGCCTGCAGCGGACCGGAGCAGTGGCGGCAGCGGGCGGGGGTCCGGCAGCGTTCGCAGGCCAGCCGGGGCACGTAGCCGCGGCGGGGCACCTGGACGAGGACCGGCCCGGTCTTCAATCCTTCCCGTACGGTCTCCCAGGCCAGGCTGGGCAGCCGGGCCGCACGGGCCGCCTCGTCGCGGGCCAGCAGTTCGTCGCCGACGGTCCGGATCCGGGGGGCGGCCGACCGCACGGTCGCCCGGTCGGCGATCAGCGGCCTCGCCCAGCCCGTCTCGACCAGCTGGGCGGCTTCCACGGTGCAGCCGGTGCCACCCAGCAGGAACCCGCAGCCCTCGGTCACCGAGCGCAGCTCCAGCACCTCCCGGACGTGCGGGAAGGGCGCGCGGTCGTCGCTGTGGCTGGAGTCCCCGTCGTCCCAGAGGGCGACGAGCCCCAGGTCGCGTACGGGCGCGAACATCGCGGCGCGGGTGCCGATCACCGCGCGCACCGAGCCGCGGTGGACCGCGAGCCACTGGGCGTAGCGCTTCTGGGGGCCGGATTCGGCGGTGAGCAGGACGTGCCGTCCCTCGCCGAGGAGTGCGGTGAGGGCGCGGTCGACGCGGTCCGCGGCCCGCCCGTCGGGGAGCACGGCGAGTGCACCGCGCCCGGAGGCGAGGGTGGAGGCCATGGCACGGGCGAGTTCGTCGGGCCAGCCCGGCCCCGGGAGGGCGGTCCACACGGCCCGCGGACCGGCACCGCTCGCCAGCTCCCGCAGGAAGGCCGGTCCGGCCTGGTAGCGCGTCCAGCCGCCGGGCTCGGGCGCGGCGGGGCGGGGCAGGGGGGCCGGTGACGGGCGGTCCTCGGCCTTGGCGTGCCGGGGCGGGATGGCCAGCTGCAGTACGTCGGCCAGGCTGCCGGCGTAGCGGTCCGCGACGGCCCGGGTGAGGTCGAGCATGCGGGGGCCCAGCACCGGCTCGGGCGAGACGACCTGGGCGAGTGCGGCCAGCGGTCCCTGGTACTCGGCGCGGGCCACCCGGTCGACGAGGTAGCCGTCGACCAGGCCGCCGCCCTCGCGACGGCCGTCGCGGACCCGCCCCTTGCCCGCGCCGAACCGGACCCGTACCCGGACCCCGGGCCGGGCCTGGTCGGAGAGGTGGGCGGGGACGGCGTACTCGAAGAGCCGGTCCAGGTGGAGGACGCCCTTGTTGACCACGATCCGGGCGACGGGCAGGTGTTCGGCCAGCGGGGCGCCGCGCCAGGTGCGCGGTTTGGCCTTCTCCTCGGCCGCGTTCCGCGCCTTGGCCTCGGCGACCACCTCGCGGATGAGC
Organism: Streptomyces sp. NPDC089799; assembly: GCF_040684755.1. NCBI lineage: Bacteria > Bacillati > Actinomycetota > Actinomycetes > Kitasatosporales > Streptomycetaceae > Streptomyces > Streptomyces sp. NPDC089799. The sequence goes on from NZ_JBFBGR010000022.1 coordinate 139,532, forward strand.
GCGAGCTGCTCCGGCGGTCCGCCCGCCGCCTCGGATTCGTTGTCGCTGCTCACAGCTGCATTCTCGCAAAGGGCACCGACAACGCGGCGGGGTGCCGGACCTCACCGGGGTGCCGGACCCTGCCGGGGGCCGGAGCGCGCCGGAGGGACCGCGCCGGGTCCCGGATGCACCGGCGGCCCGGACCGTGCTCGGTCCGGGCCGTCGGTGTGCGACGTGCTGTGTGCGACGTGCTGTGTGCCGTGCTGCCTACAGGCCGGCGGCGGCGCGCAGGGCGTCGACGCGGTCGGTGCGCTCCCAGGTGAAGTCCGGCAGCTCGCGGCCGAAGTGGCCGTAGGCGGCGGTCT
>NZ_JBFBGR010000023.1:0-134299 GCF_040684755.1 Streptomyces sp. NPDC089799
GTGCGGTGTAGTCCTAGACACCTCCACCACACCGGAGGTCTTCGTCATCATCAAGACCCAGCCCCGTTAACAACGCTCGTGGTCAATACACCTAGGGTGCGTGCTGCCGGTGGGCCTGGGTGATGAGGTCGATCGCGACCTCCAGCGTGGCCCGCCGCTTCTCCTCCGGGTCGCCCTCCAGGTGCTGGAGGAACAGCATTCCCGCGTGCATCGTGAACAGCGCGCTCACGCACCGCACCTGATCGGCCATCGGGGCGTCGGTGACCCGCAGCAGGTCCACCATCGCGAACATCCGCTGCTTGAAGGTCTCGCCGATGCTCAGCTCGCGCATCGTCGCCTGGTTCTCCTGCATGAACCGGTACAGCGGGGAGGCGAAGGACAGCGCCTCGCTGTAGCGGCGCAGGATCTCCTGCTTGTTCTCCAGCGTCCTGGGCTGCGTCTCGGCCCAGGAGATCAGCTCGTCGATGGGCCTGGTCAGGTCCTCGAAGATGCTGATGATGATCTCTTCCTTGGTCTTGAAGTGGTAGTAGAGCGCCGCCTTCGTGACCTCCAGACGCTCCGCGATCTCCCGCAGTGACGTCTTCTCGTACCCCTGTTCGGCGAACAGCTCCAGCGCGACGTCCTGGATGCGCTGGCGCGTATTGCCTCGGCGCGTGCTGGACATGGATCTCCCCACTTACTTACTTGACGCCCGGCTAGTTACGGGTCTACCTTCCCCAGTGTAGTGAACTAGCCGGGCGGCAAGTAAGGGTCTGGCTGGCAGATGTAGCGGGCTGTAGTGGGTACAGGGGAGTGGACATGAGCGACACCGTGATCAAGGGAGCCTCGGCGGAGGAGGTGAAGCCACGCAGCGTCCGCGTCGTCCTGCTCGCACTCATGATCGCGATGCTGCTCGCGATGCTCGACAACATGATCATCGGCACGGCCATGCCGACCATCGTCGGCGAACTCGGCGGCCTGGAACACCTCTCGTGGGTGGTGACCGCCTACACGCTGGCCACCGCCGCCTCCACCCCCATCTGGGGCAAGCTCGGCGACATGTACGGCCGGAAGGGCTCCTTCCTCACCTCCATCGTCATCTTCCTGATCGGTTCCGCACTCAGCGGCATGGCCCAGGACATGGGCCAGCTCATCGGCTTCCGCGCGGTCCAGGGCCTGGGCGCCGGCGGTCTGATGGTCGGCGTCATGGCGATCATCGGCGACCTGATCCCGCCGCGTGAGCGCGGCAAGTACCAGGGCATGATGGCCGGTGTCATGGCCCTCGCCATGATCGGCGGCCCGCTGGTCGGCGGCACCATCACCGACCACCTCGGCTGGCGCTGGTCCTTCTACATCAACCTGCCGCTCGGCGCGGTCGCGCTCGCCATGGTCACGGCGGTGCTGCACCTGCCGAAGAAGGAGAAGGCCAAGCCGCGGATCGACTACCTCGGCGCCGCCCTCCTCACCGTGGCCATCACCTCCACCGTGCTGGTCACCACCTGGGGCGGCACCGAGTACGCCTGGGGCTCGGCCGAGGTCATCGGCCTGACCGTCCTCGGCCTCGCCGCCACCGCCGGCTTCCTCTTCGCCGAGACCCGCGCGGCCGAGCCGATCATGCCGCTGCACATCTTCCGCAGCCGCAACTTCACCCTGATGTCCGTGATCGGCTTCCTGACCGGCTTCGCGATGTTCGGCGGCGTGCTCTACCTGCCGCTGTTCCAGCAGTCCGTGCAGGGCGCCTCGGCCACCAACTCCGGCCTGCTGCTCCTGCCGATGCTGCTGTCCATGATGGCCGTGTCCCTGATCGCGGGCCGGATCACCACCAGCACCGGCAAGTACAAGCTGTTCCCGATCGTCGGCGGCGCACTGATGGTCGTCGGCCTCTGGCTGCTGGCCACCATGGACACCGGCACCTCCCGGCTGGTCTCCGGCGTCTACATGGCCGTCCTCGGCGCCGGCCTCGGCTTCCTCATGCAGATCACCATGCTGGTCGCCCAGAACAGCGTCGAGATGAAGGACATGGGCGTGGCCTCCTCCTCGGCCACCCTCTTCCGCACCCTCGGCGGCTCCTTCGGCGTCGCCCTGATGGGCTCGCTGTTCACCAGCCGGGTGCAGGACACCATGACCGACCGGCTCGGCGAGGCGGGCGCCTCCGCCACCGGCGCCTCCGCCCAGCTGGACGCGGCGAGCCTGGCCAAGCTGCCCGAGGCCATGCGCGAGGCGTACCAGCACGCGGTGGCCGCCGGCACCCACTCGGCCTTCCTGCTCGGCGCGTCCGTGGCCGTGCTCGGCTTCCTGGCCGCCTGGTTCGTCAAGGAGGTCCCGCTGCGCGGGGCCGGCCCGGCGCCCGCCGCTGACGGCGAGACCCCGGCGCAGGCCGCCGGCGCGCCGCGCCAGGAGCCGGTCGCGCACTGAGCCCGCCCCCCCACGCCCCGAGGCCCCCGGTGGATCCGTCCACCGGGGGCCCTCGCGTTCGCGTCGGAGTGTCCCGGCCGCCGCGGGCGCGACCGGGTGTTTCCTGGTCGGGCGCCGGCGTACGCCCGTACGCCCGCGCCCGTAACGCCGACCAGGAGGGCACCGCACCGTGACCATCGCCCCGGCCAACCTGTCCGACCCGACCGTCGCGGCCTTCGTCAAGGCCGTCAACGCGCACGACAAGGAGGCGTTCCTGAAGGTCCTCACCGCCGACGCGACCATGGCCGACGACGGCTCGGACCGCGATCTCCAGGAGTGGATCGACAAGGAGATCTTCGACACCGGCGGCCACATGGACGTCCAGAAGGAGTCCGACGGCGGCCACACCCTCGTCGTCAACTACCGCAACGACACCTGGGGCGAGATGCGGACCCGCTGGCGCTTCGTCATCTCCCCCGGCGGCGGCAGGATCAGCCGCTTCGAGACCGGCCAGGCATGACCCGCCGGACGTGAGCGCGCGGTCAACCCCGACGCTCCCGTACGGGTGAAAGCGGGCCCGGCGTCGTTCCGGGCCCGCGGAACGTCCCGTTGGTCCGGGCATGAAGCGCACCCGGATCGCCGCTCTCGTCCTCGTCGGCTCCGCCGCGGCCCTCGCCCCGGCCCTCGCCTCGGCCGCCGACCAGGTCTCGTACCTCCAGGACCCGGCGGGCGACGGCAAGGCCATGAAGAAGCTGTGGACCAAGGGCAAGGAGCACAAGGTCGAGGGACAGGCCCGGTTCCACCCCGGGGTCGTCTACACGATGACCGAACGCAAGGGGAACAAGAACGAGCACCAGGGGGACTGGGGCAGCCAGGTCCCGGACCCGGAGTCGCTGGCCTGGGAGCCGAAGTTCGAGTTCGCGTGGGCGGTGTCGGACGCCAAGCTGGTCAAGGGGGCCGTCACCACCCAGGGCGGGAAGCACCCCGTCGTACTGCACGGGGTCCTGCGGAGGGCGGACGGCAGCAAGGCGGCGGAGGTGCACAGCAGCGTCGCGGGCCGGCCGGCCAAGGGGAAGGCCACACTGCCGGGCGGGAAGCGGATCGCCTGCGACACGGGGGAGTACACGGTGGAGTGGTCGATCACCCGGACCCACTACGGGACCCTGGGGGGAACGATGAAGTGGAACGCGGACTGCACCAACCACCGGACGGCCTTCCGCCAGGCGAACACCGGCTGAGACCGGGGCCCGGGGCCCGTCGCCCCGCGCACCTTGTGGGTGCTGTGGCGGGCGACCGGGAGGCGGCTCCGATCGGGAGCCGCGGGTCCTGCGCGGTGCTGCACGGTGCTTCGCCGTGCCGCGCGGTGCTGCGTCGTTCTGCGGGTGTTGCGTCGTACTGCGGTCGTACGGCGGTCCGGTCGGGCCCTACAGGGGGGCGGGTCCGGGGACCTGTGCCCGGTCAGGACTTCTTGGACTCGTCGCGGGACTTGTTCGCGATGTCTTCGAGGACCGTCTTGGGGTCGGCGGCGGGCTCCACCGCACGACCGATGTTGCGCTTGATGGTGTCGCTGATGGTGACCCAGTTCGGGTTGTTCACCGGGTACAGCTGCGCACCGCGCAGGGCGGCCAGGAAGGCCTGGTCGTTCGCGTCGATGCCGGTGCCGCCGCCGGCCTCGTGGGAGCGGGTCGCGGTGACCGTCGAGGGCAGCAGGTGGTACTGGTTGGCGAACTCGGTCAGGTGCTTGTCCTGGTAGATGAAGTCCAGGAACTTGCCGATCTGCTGCTTGTGGTCGTTCTGGTTGAACGCCACCATCCAGTCCGCGACGCCGACCGCCGGCGGGGTCTCCGTCGGGCCGAGGCCCTCGTTGACCGGCATCGCGATGGTCTTGACCGGGATGCCCTTGGCCCTCGCCTGGTGGTAGAGCGAGGGGTAGCCGTTGAGCATGCCGACCTCACCGCGCAGGAACGCGTCGAACGCGTCCTGACGGTTGAGCTTGCCCGGCTGCACCGGACCGACCAGGCCGGGAGCGACCAGGTTGTCCTTGATCCAGTCGAACGTGGCGACGTTCTGGTCCGAGGCCAGCGCGTAGTTGCCGCTGGTGTCCACGTAGCCGCCGCCGTTGCTGAGCTCCCAGATCAGCGCCTCCGCGTGCGCCTCCTCGGGGCCGAGCGGGAGGGCGTAGGGGAACTTCACGCCCTTCGCCTTCAGCGCCTCGGCGGCCTCCTTCAGGGCCTTCCAGGTCGTCGGAGGCGTCACCTTGGCCTTGGTGAACAGCGCCTCGTTGTAGAAGAGGAGACGGCTGCTCGCCACGAAGGGCAGGCCGTAGAGGGTGTTGCCGATCGAGCCGGCCTCGGCGAGCGGCTGCAGGAAGTTGGCCTCGGCACGGACCGAGAGCAGGTCTTCCGCGGCGTAGATCTTGCCGTCGGCCGCGAAGTCCGAGTAGGAGCCCATGAGCGCCACGTCCGGCGCCTTGCCCGCCTTGACCATGCGGCTGACCTCGCGGTCGATGTCAGCCCACGGCAGCAGCTTCACCTCGACCTTGATGCCGGGGTGCTGGGCGGTGAACTCGTCCGTCGCCTTGTCCCAGAACGTCTTGGAGCTGGTTTCGGGCGTGGTGCCGTATTCGGCGGCGACCAGTTTGAGGGTGGCGTCATCGCCGTCACCGGAACTGGAGCCGCAACCGGAGAGCGAGAACAGGAGGCCGAGTGCGGCCGAGGTCGCCGCCGCCCCGAAGAGTCTTCGTCGCACGGGTGAATTCCCCTGGATTTCTTTTGGTTACTTATGAGTTACTCCGGGGCCCGGTGTCCTGGCGTGACCCGAGGTGGCCCGATGGCCGGAATTCTCTCGTGTCCGGGGGGTAGTTGATTCCAGCGCCCCCTTACTTATGGGCAATGCTCCAACTCCCGCTATTCCGGCTGGTGTTTTCTTATATGCGGCGGGAAATGTGGACGCGCGTAGACATGCCGAATGCCCGTTTCCGGCGGAGCCGGGACGGGTGGTGTTTTTGCTGGAACGTTACGAGGGGGGGAACTCTCCGGCATACGGATCCGGTTCACCGGTTTCCGGATTGCGGCCCTCCTGCCAGCGGCGCTGGGCCTTGCGCCAGTGAACGAAGCCGATCGGGCCGCCGTCCCAGAAGGTGATCCCGACCGGGCTCACGTCGAACTCGTCGGAGAAGAGGCGGAGCAGGAATTCGGCCATGCCGTACGGATGCACGGCGAAGGCGTCGGCGGTGTGGCGGCCGCACACCAGGACGGGCCAGCGGTCCGGGTCCGGATCGGTGGTCACCCAGCAGAGGATGTCGTCCGCGGCGGTGACGCCCCAGGCGAGGACCGACTCGGGGTCGATGCCGAAGGCGGTGCGTCCGCCGCCGGCGACCCAGGCGGCGCGGGCGTTCGCGGTCGCCTCGCCCATCTCGGCCGGGTCCCACTGGAGGCCGGGCTTGGGGAGGGGGAGCAGGATGCTCGCCTCGCCGTTGACGGTGCCGGCGCCGTAGCGGCCCATGAAGGCGACGAAGTCGGCGGGGAACCGGGTGCCCCAGGCCGCTTCGGCGGCCCGCCAGTCGATGTCCTCGTCGGCGCCGTGCGTGGCGGGCATGAGCCGCTCCAGCGCCACCAGCTGCGCGTTCTCCGTCATCGCCGCCCGCTCCCCGCCGATCCCCGCCCGCCGTTGCCCAACCGTCCCAACTTACCGTGCGGTGCGGGGCCCCGGCCCGGCCGGTCGGGAGGGGGCGGGGGCCAGGGTGAGGACGGTGCCGGGGCGGAGGTTCCAGGCGGCGAAGGAGCCCGCTTCGGCCTCCAGGACGTGGCGGGAGCGGAGCCGCGGGAGGCCGAGGCGGTTCGGGGGCATGGTGCGGACCGCGAGGACGCGGAGGTCGCGGTCGAGGTGGGCCACGTCGATCGGGAAGCGCATGCGGAAGGTGTGCACGCTCGTGGCGGGGGTCAGGAGCATGGCGCCCTCGATGCCGGTGCGGCCCAGGAGGCCGCGGGTGCGGGCGCGGTAGGAGGCGGCGATCTCCAGGCGGACGGGCGGGGTGGCGGGGTCGGGTTCCTTGCCGGGGCCGGGGCCGGGGTCTGTGCCGGGGCCGGGGGTGATGCGGAGCTCCGCTTCGCCGTCCGTCCATTTCCGCCTGCGGCGTGCCATGGCGTGCCCCCTCGCCCCCTGGTGTGTGGGGCACAGGGTAGACCCGTTCGGTCGGGGGTCCCCAGGGCCTGTCCGGCGGACCATGGCCGGGGCCGCGGCGTCCGGCACGGCACCTCACCGGACGCCGCGGCCTTCTCCGACCCTGATCCACCGGAGGCCCTAGGGTCGGCGGCATGGGTGTGGGCGTGGGCGTCGTCGTCGTGGTCGTGCTTGCCGTGGGGTACGGGGTGGTGGCCGGGGCGCTGCTGCCGCGGGCGGCGTACCGGTTGTCCGTGCCGGCGGGGGAGCCCTGGCGGGAGCGGTGCCCTGCGGGGCATGTGGTGCGGGGGTGGGCCGGGCCGGTGCGGTGCGGCGCCGGCCGGGCTGCGGGGGTGCGGGGGTGCGGTGCCGGTGGTGCGCCGGGGGCGCGGCCGTACACCTCGGCGGGAGCCGCGCTCGTGTGCGGGATCGTGGCCTACGGGGTCGGGGGCCGGCCTGAGGCTGCGGTCTTCGTCGCGGTGGTGCCCGTGCTCGTGCTGCTCGTGGTCGTCGACCTCGCCGTGCACCGGTTGCCCGACGTGCTCACCCTGCCGTTGGCCGGTGTGGTCGCCGGCGGGCTGGGGATGGCCGCGCTCGTGCCGGGGGCGGGCGGGTCCTGGCGGGGGGCGCTCCTCGGCGGGGCCGGGCTCGGGGCGGCGTACCTCGTGCTCCACCTGATCAACCCGGGCGGCCTCGGCCTGGGCGACGTCAAGCTGGCGCTCGCGCTCGGGGTCGCTCTTGGGTGGTACGGGTGGGGGGTATGGGCCGCCGGGGCCTTCCTCGGCTTCCTCTACGGCGCCCTGCACGGCCTCGCCCTGCTCCTGGCCCGGCGTGCCGGGGCCCGCACGGGTTTCCCCTTCGGCCCGGCCATGATCGCCGGTGCGCTCACCGGAGTGCTCATGGGTGGACTCGGAGCGTAATCGGGCCCCGCCAATGCACGCAGCAGGCTTTACGAAGGGTTATGGTGGAACCCCCCCCTCGGGCCGGTCCGTATCCCCCCCACGGACCGGCCCGTTTTTCGTTCCCCGGCCCCCGCGGGGAAACGTGCAGGTCAGGCGGACGGGCCCCGGGCGCTGCCGGGAGCGGCTCCGCCGGCCCGGAGTTCCGTCGGCCTCAGCCCCGCTGGGCCCAGATGTTGGTGCCGGGGGTGGAGACGGCGAAGGAGTCGATCTCCTTCAGTTCCTCCTCCGTCAGAGCGGGTCCGGCCAGGGCGGCGACGTTCTCCTCCAGCTGCGACACCTTCGAGGCGCCGATCAGCGCGGAGGTCATCCGGTCGTCGCGCAGCACCCACTTCAGCGCGAGCTGCGCCAGCGACTGGCCGCGGCGGGCCGCGATCTCGTTCAGGCCGTTGAGCCGCCGGACCACCTCGTCCGAGAGCAGCTGCGGGTTCAGGGACTTGCCCTGGGTGGCCCGCGAGCCCTCCGGCATGGTCCCGCCGAGGTACTTGCCGGTCAGCAGGCCCTGGGCCAGCGGCACGAAGGAGATGCAGCCCATGCCGGACTCCTCCAGGGTGTCCAGCAGGCCGTCCTCCTCCGTCCAGCGGTTGATCATGGAGTAGGAGGGCTGGTGGATCAGCGGGCGCACGCCCATGTCGTTCAGGATCCGCACCGCCTCGGCCGTCTGCTCCGCGGTGTAGGAGGACACGCCGACGTACAGCGCCTTGCCCTGCCGGACCGCGGACGCGAGCGCGCCCATGGTCTCCTCCAGCGGGGTCTCCGGGTCGAATCGGTGCGAGTAGAAGATGTCGACGTAGTCCAGGCCCATCCGCTCCAGCGAGCGGTCGAGCGAGCCCAGGAGGTACTTGCGGCTGCCCCACTCGCCGTACGGCCCGGGGTGCATCAGGTAGCCGGCCTTGGTGGAGATCACCAGCTCCTCGCGGTACCGGGTGAAGTCCTCCGCGAAGATCTTGCCGAAGTTCAGCTCGGCGGAGCCGGGCGGCGGCCCGTAGTTGTTGGCCAGGTCGAAGTGGGTGATGCCCAGGTCGAAGGCGCGGTGCAGGATGGAGCGCTGGGACTCCAGGGACTTGTCGTCACCGAAGTTGTGCCAGAGGCCGAGGGAGATCGCGGGGAGCTTGAGGCCGCTGTGGCCCGTGCGCCGGTACTCCATGGAGTCGTAGCGGGAGTCGGCTGCCCGGTAGGGGTTGGTATTTGTCACGTTGTCCTCCCTATCACGGACTTGTGACAGACCGAGTTGGGTCGGTTGTCCCGACGCGCAGTAGTGTGGCGCCCTCGGGGGACTGAAGGACCGCAATTCGCACGGGGGCATGCACGGAGGGGCTGGAGGATCGTGAAGCTGCGCGATCTGGTGTACAGGCTGTACGCACGCCGGGTGGAAGGCCGACTCGACCATGCCGCGGTGCCCAAGCACATCGGCGTCATCCTGGACGGCAACCGGCGCTGGGCAAAGGCGTCCGGCGGCACCACCGAGCAGGGCCATCAGGCCGGTGCCGACAAGATCTCGGAACTGCTCGGCTGGTGTGACGAGACCGACGTCGAGGTCGTCACGCTGTGGATGCTCTCGACGGACAACCTGGACCGGTCAGAGGAAGAGCTCCGGCCGCTCCTGGCGATCATCGAGAACACGGTGCGGAACCTCGCGTCCGACGGCCGCTGGCGGGTCCACCACGTCGGGAACCTGGACATCCTGCCCGGCCGCACCCAGGCCGTGCTCAAGGAGGCCGAGCAGGACACCCTGGGCCGCACGGGCATAATCGTCAACGTCGCCGTGGGCTACGGCGGCCGCCAGGAGATCGCCGACGCGGTGCGCTCGCTGCTCCTGGAGCACCACGAGAAGGGCACCTCGATCGAGGAGCTCGCCGAGATCCTGGACATCGACCACATCTCGGAGCACCTCTACACCCGCGGCCAGCCCGACCCGGACCTGGTGATCCGCACCAGCGGCGAGCAGCGGCTGTCCGGATTCATGCTCTGGCAGAGCGCCCACTCCGAGTACTACTTCTGCGAGGTCTTCTGGCCGGCCTTCCGCAAGGTCGACTTCCTGCGGGCCCTGCGCGACTACGCGGCCCGGCACCGGCGCTACGGCACCTGAGGTACGGCACCACGGACGGCCCGGCCGGTTCAGGCCGGGCACCTGACACCCCTTCGGCCCCTCCGGTCACCCTCGCAAGCCCTTCACCTGGGATTCACCGATCGTCCGTCATATGCCATGGCATGGGGGCGCACGTAAGAGGGAATATCACTGGCAGGTCGACGCCCGATCCACGGGTGTCGCATCTCAGCGGACGGCATGGGGCCGTCCGCCCGGGAGGCCCTTTGCACCAGGACGCTCGTGCGGTTCGCACGGACTTCAGGGGAGGGCCGGAAATCGGCCCCGGCATTGCGGCCGATGACCGGTCCGGTCTTCATGGCCCGACCTCTTACGAGGGGGTAGTCCTTCCGTGGTGACCAGCACAAAGCGCCGCCTGCCCGACAGGCGGACCTACGTCCTCGACACCAGCGTCCTGCTGGCCGACCCCAACGCCTTCTCCCGGTTCGACGAGCACGAGGTCGTGCTCCCGATCGTGGTGATCACCGAGCTGGAGGCAAAGAGGCACCATCCCGAACTCGGATACTTCGCCCGGCAGGCCCTCCGCCTGCTGGACGACTTCCGGGTGCGGTACGGCCGCCTCGACGCCCCCATCCCGATGGGCGATCTGGGCGGCAGCCTCCGTGTCGAGCTCAACCACTCCGACCCCGGGGTCCTCCCGGCGGGCTTCAGGCTCGGGGACAACGATTCGCGGATCCTCGCGGTCGCCCGCAACCTGCAGGCCGAGGGGTACGACGTCACGGTCGTGTCGAAGGATCTTCCGCTGCGCATCAAGGCGTCCTCGGTGGGCCTGCTCGCCGAGGAGTACCGGGCCGAGCTGGCCATCACCGACGCCGGCTGGACGGGGATGAGCGAGCTCGCCCTCTCCGGCGAACAGGTCGACCTCCTCTACTCCGAGGAGCGGCTCTACGTGCCGGAGGCGGCCGAGCTGCCCGTCCACACCGGACTGGTCCTGCAGTCCGAGCGGGGCAAGGCCCTGGGCCGGGTCACGGCCGACGGCAACGTGCGGCTGGTCCGAGGCGACCGGGAGGCGTTCGGCCTGCACGGCCGCAGCGCGGAACAGCGCATCGCGCTGGACCTGCTGCTCGACCAGGAAGTCGGCATCGTCTCCATGGGCGGCCGGGCCGGCACGGGCAAGTCGGCGCTGGCGCTCTGCGCGGGCCTGGAGGCCGTCCTGGAGCGCAGGCAGCACCAGAAGGTGATGGTCTTCCGGCCGCTGTACGCGGTGGGCGGGCAGGAGCTGGGCTACCTGCCGGGCACCGAGGCCGAGAAGATGAGCCCCTGGGCGCAGGCGGTCTTCGACACCCTGTCCGCGGTGGCCGGGCGCGAGGTGATCGAGGAGGTGCTGGGCCGCGGGATGCTGGAGGTGCTGCCGCTCACGCACATCCGGGGCCGCTCGCTGCACGACGCCTTCGTGATCGTGGACGAGGCCCAGTCGCTGGAACGGAACGTCCTGTTGACCGTTCTGTCCCGGATCGGGGCCAATTCCCGGGTCGTTCTGACGCACGACGTGGCCCAGCGGGACAACCTGAGGGTCGGCCGGTACGACGGAGTGGTCGCCGTGGTCGAGAAGTTGAAGGGCCATCCGCTCTTCGCACACGTCACGCTGACCCGCTCGGAGCGTTCGCAGATCGCCGCGCTGGTGACGGAGATGCTCGAAACCATCTGAACCCGGACAACCGGGGCCGGGCATCCGGACCCCGGTGTCCGGCACCGCGTCGGCCGTCAAAACGCCCATAGCGGAAAGCGAGTTGGCGCCGCCCGGCAAAGGCCAAGGAGCCTAGCCGGGCGGTGCCTTGCTGCACAGGGGATTTGGGGAACCGGACGAGGTCCTGCCGGTGTGACCTTTCCCACGCAACGGGGAATTGCCTTGCGGCGTCGGCGTCCGGCAGAGTCTGTTCTCCGTCAGGCCCCGCATACGGCACAGCTGTACCTGCAGTACCACAACTCAAGAACCGACCGCCGTATGCCGCCCGCTACGGGCCAGTGTCTCCAGTGACCGCTTTACACGGAGGCCAGTGCGAGGGGCGCTCTTGCGGCCGCTGCGGTCACGTTGCGGACGCTGCTGGAAGGACATCGTGTGAGCCGGATCTCGGTCCGGGGGTTCGCCGTGGCTTCTGCCACTGCGGTCACCACCGTCGGCGCCGTCGTGGGCGTTTCCACGGGCGACGCCCAGAACGACCTTGAGACGACCGCTTCGGGCGCCACGCTCCTGGCGGACATCCCGGTCGGCGAGCAGGCCCAGGTCCAGACCGCTGCCCTGGCGCAGCAGGCAGACGCCATCGCCCTCTCCGCCGACGCAGACGCGAAGAAGGCCAACGAAGAGGCCGCCCGCGTCCAGGCCGCCCAGCTGGCCAAGGAGAAGAAGGCCGCCGCCGAGAAGGCCGAGGCCGAGGCGAAGGCGAAGAAGGAGCGCGAGGAGAAGGAGAAGGTCGCCAGCCGGTCGACCACTCGCGACGCCTCGGGCTTCCAGGTCCAGAGCTCCTACACGGTCGCCCAGGTCAAGTCCATTGCCCGGCAGATGGTGCCGGCGGGCCAGTTCCAGTGCTTCTCGAACATCGTGAACCACGAGTCCACCTGGAACTACAAGGCCACGAACGCCTCCTCGGGCGCCTACGGTCTCGTCCAGGCGCTGCCCGGTTCGAAGATGTCCTCGGCCGGTGCCGACTGGCGCACCAACCCCGCCACCCAGATCGAGTGGGGCCTGAACTACATGAACAGCCGCTACGGCAGCCCCTGTGGCGCGTGGTCGTTCTGGCAGGCCAACAACTGGTACTAGGCGTTCCTCAACCTCCGGGGAGCCCCGCACCGTCCTACGCGGTGCGGGGCTCCTCGCGTGTACGGTCGACCAGGCGCTGACGACCGGACGGGTGGGGGTCCTCCCGACACAGTCTGGGGGAGAGAGGGACGAAATGGGGAAGAGCAGGGGCTGGCTCGGCCGGCTCGGCAACAAGCTGAACCGGCTGGACGAGCGGCTGTCCGAACGGCGGGCGGAGGTCGAGGCCGAGGCGCTCGGCGGGCAGACGCCGGGGACCGCTGCCGACGCGGGAGCGTCCGGTGCGTCCGGCACGCAGCAGACCGGTCCTTCCACCCCGGCCCCGCCGCCCCTCCCGGCTCCCGGCCCGCACGGGCACGCCGCGCCGGGATCCGCCGCGTACGGACACACCGCGCACGGGCACACCGCGCACGGGCACACCGCGCACGGCGAGTTGCCCGTTCCGGTGCACCCCACCACGCTCATGACCCGCCCCGATCCGGCGAGCATGATCCCGTGGGGGGTCCGGGTCGCCGCCGAGGCGAGCTGGCGGCTGCTGCTGCTCGCGGGCATGCTCTGGGTGCTGATGAAGGTCATCAGCGAGGTCCGGCTGGTGGTGCTGGCCTTCGCCGCCGCCCTGCTGGTCACCGCCCTGCTGCAGCCCTTCGTGGTCCGGCTGCGGCGGCTCGGCCTGCCGCGCGGGCTGGCCACCGCGGTCACCGCGATCCTGGGCTTCGTGGTGATCGGCCTGGTCGGCTGGTTCGTGGTCTGGCAGGTGATGGAGAACCTGGACGACCTGTCGGAGCGGGTCCGGGACGGCATCAACGACCTCAAGACCTGGGCGCTGGACAGTCCGTTCCACGTCACCGAGAAGCAGATCAACGACATCGCGAAGAACCTGACGGACACCATCGGCACCAACACCGAGGAGATCACCTCCGCCGGCCTGCAGGGCGCCACGGTGATGGTCGAGGTGCTGACCGGAATACTGCTCGCGATGTTCTCCACCCTCTTCCTGCTCTACGACGGGAAGAAGATCTGGGGCTGGGTGCTGGGCCTGGTCCCGGCCGCCGCCCGGGCCGGTGTGGCCGGAGCCGGACCGCGCGCCTGGCGCACCCTGACGGCGTACGTCCGCGGCACGGTGATCGTCGCGCTGATCGACGCGATCTTCATCGGTCTCGGCCTCTACTTCCTGCACGTGCCGATGGCGGTGCCGCTGGCCGTCTTCATCTTCCTGTTCGCCTTCATCCCGCTGGTCGGCGCCGTGGTCTCCGGCGCGCTCGCCGTGGTGGTGGCGCTGGTGACCCAGGGCGTGTGGACGGCCCTGATGGTGCTGCTGGTCGTGCTCGCCGTGCAGCAGATCGAGGGCCATGTGCTGCAGCCGTTCATCCTGGGCCGCGCGGTCCGGGTCCACCCGCTCGCCGTGGTCCTGTCGGTCGCGGCCGGCGGAATGATCGCCGGGATCGGCGGTGCCGTGGTCGCGGTCCCGCTGGTCGCCGTCACCAACACGGTCGTCGGCTACCTCCGGGCCACCTCCCGCGACCTCCCCGGCCGCATCGGCCCGGGCCCGCACGGCGCGACCGCGCTGACCGTCCAGGCCCCGCCGGACGGCCGGTCGTGATCAGCGAGCCGGAGCTGGACGGGGAGTGGGACGGGCCGCCCCGCCCGGCGGAGATACCCGGAGGGGGCGCAGGGAACGCCACCGGAGAGGGCTCCGGGGGCATTCGCGCACGATCGCCGCTGCGGGCCCGGGCATGGGCCGCCCTGGGCGGCGCAGCGGTCGCCTCGGCGCTGTGGGCGGGCGGACTCCACGCCCTCGGCGACCGGCCGGGCGCACCGCCGGAGTTGGCGTACGCGCTCCCGGAGGACCTGTGCAGGGTGCTGGAGGTGCCGGCGCTGACCCGGATCGCGGGAAACCTGCACACGAACGGGGCGGACAGCCGCCAGGCCCGGGACCCGGTGCTGGACCAGGCGGTCTGCTCGCGCGGCGGGGACCGGAGCAACGGCCTGAGCTACTCCGTGGTGGCGACGGTGCAGCTGCACAGGAAGACCGACCCGGAGGCCGAGTTCGGGGTCGAGCCGCTGCTGTACCAGGAGACGGTGGAGCAGTCGCAGGTCCCGGGCCTCGGCGAGCGCGCGCTGATGCTCGTCGAGGACGGGGACCACAGCGCCGAACTGAAGGTGCTGGACGGCGGCGCGGTGATCCGGCTCTCCGTCTACGCGACCTCCTTCGGCGACGACGGCCTACCTGACGGATCCGAAGAGAAGATGGACGCGACCGCGGTCCAGGCGGCTTTGATCGAGGACATGGGAGAACTCCTCAAAGGGCTGCGGAAGAAGTAGGGGGAACGGGCCGTGATCACAGAGCCCGAGATGGAGGAAACGGGGCAGCCTGCGTCCGGACCGGATGCCGCCCCGGACGTGGTGGAGCCGCCGGCGCCACGCGAACGCCGGTCACGAGCCGGCTTGCTCTGGGCCCTCGGCGGGGTGCTGGCCGCCTCCGCGGTGTGGGCGGGCGGACTGTACGCGTACGGCGACGAACTGGCCGCGCCCCAGCAGGCGTACCGGCTGCCGGAGACGCTGTGCAAGGACTTCAGGCCGGCGGCGCTGAGCAGGACCGTGCCCGGTCTGAGGGACTTCGGGGAGGCCCGCGGCGAGCAGGCGCAGGAGACGCTGGACTGGGTCGTGTGCGAGACGACGGGCGAGTCCGAGCCGACGCCGTCCGGGGACAGGGTGCGCTACGTCCTCCGGGTGGAAGCGGAACGGCACAAAAAGACCGATCCCGCGGTCGAGTTCGGGCTGGGCATCCCCGTCCTGGACGTCAGCGGGAACTCCACGGTCTCGGGCCTGGGGGACAAGGCGATCCTGAACACCACGCCGGCCGGGCGTGAACCGGTCCTGCGCGTGGTGGACCACGAGGCGGTCTTCACCATCCGGATGACAGCGCTCTCCCTGGACGAGCGGGGGAGCCCGGCCGGTGACGTGGTCACGGACAACGTCGACTACGACGAGGTCAAGTACGCCATGATCGAGGACATGCGGAAGCTGATGGACGCCACCCGGAAGTGAGCCGCGCGCGCACGCGAAGGGGCCCCGCCGACGGCGGGGCCCCTTCGGCGTACGCGGCTGCGTACTGCGGGCTGACTACTCGGCGGCGAGGGCCGCCTCCGCGTCCAGGGTGACCGCGACGGCCTGGATCACCGAGGCGATCTTGAAGGCTTCCTGGACCGTCTCCCGGTCCACGCCGGCCTTGCGGAGCACCTGCTCGTGCGAGTCCAGGCACTGGCCGCAGCCGTTGATCGCGGAGACCGCGAGCGACCACAGCTCGAAGTCGACCTTCTCCACGCCCGGGTTGCCGATGACGTTCATCCGCAGACCGGCCCGCAGGCTGCCGTACTCCGGGTCGGAGAGCAGGTGACGGGTGCGGTAGAAGACGTTGTTCATCCCCATGACCGCGGCGGCGGACTTGGCGGCGGTGTACGCCTCGGGGGAGAGGGCGGCCTTCGCCTCCGGCTCCAGCTCACGCAGCACGATCGGGGACCGCGCGGCGATCGCGCAGGACAGCACGGTGCCCCACAGCTGCTGCTGCGTCAGCGTGTCCTGGTTGCCGATGACCGAGCCGACGTTCAGCTTCAGGTCCTTGGCGAAGTCCGGTATGGCGGACTTGAGGGAGTCGAGGGACATCCGTCACTCACCGGCCAGCAGCGCGCCGGCGTCGAGGGTGTCCTCGCCCTTGTTCCAGTTGCACGGGCACAGCTCGTCGGTCTGCAGGGCGTCCAGGACCCGCAGGACCTCCTTCGGGTTCCGGCCCACGGAACCGGCGGTCACCATGGCGAACTGGATCTCGTTGTTCGGGTCGACGATGAAGACGGCGCGCTTGGCGAAGCCGTCCTCGCCCTCGACGCCGCAGGCCTGCATCAGCTCGTGCTTGACGTCGGCCAGCATCGGGAAGGGCAGGTCACGCAGGTCGGCGTGGTCCTTGCGCCAGGCGTGGTGCACGTACTCGGAGTCGCCGGAGACGCCCAGGATCTGCGCGTCGCGGTCGGCGAACTCCTCGTTCAGCTTGCCGAACGCGGCGATCTCGGTCGGGCACACGAAAGTGAAGTCGGCCGGCCAGAAAAACACCACACGCCACTTGCCCTCGTAGGACTTGTGGTCGATCTGCCCGAACTGCTTGCCCGCCTCCAGGGACACACAGGCGGTCAGGTCGTAGGTGGGGAACTTGTCACCGACAGTGAGCACGGACTCTCCTTGCGGAACCGGAAAACATGCCTTTTTGGGGCTTTTCCGAGGGGGTTGGACGGATCTCACATGCTGGCACAGCAGCATTGATTGTGGAAATCGCTAGAGTTGAGCCAGGTGATCGGAGGTACCTATCAGTGGCAGTCGGTAATACGGGCGGCAGGGCGGCGAAGCAGCCCACCCTCGCCCAGCTCCGGGCCTTCGCCGCCGTCGCCGAACACCTCCACTTCCGCGACGCCGCCTCGGCCATCGGCATGAGCCAGCCCGCACTGTCCGGTGCGGTGTCCGCACTGGAGGAAGCCCTCGGCGTGCGTTTGCTGGAGCGCACCACCCGCAAGGTCCTGCTGTCCCCGCCCGGCGAGCGGATCGCCGCCCGCGCCCGGCTCGTACTGGACGCGGTGGGCGGGCTGATGGAGGAGGCCGAGGCGGTACGGGCGCCCTTCACCGGGGTGCTGCGCCTCGGCGTGATCCCGACCGTGGCGCCGTACCTGCTGCCCACCGTGCTGGGACTGTTCCACCGGCGCTGGCCGGGCATGGACCTCCAGGTCCACGAGGAGCAGACCGCCTCCCTGCTGGACGGGCTGGCGGCCGGCCGGCTGGACCTGCTGCTGCTCGCCGTGCCCCTTGGTGTCCCCGGGGTCACCGAACTGGCCCTCTTCGACGAGGATTTCGTCCTCCTCGCGCCCCGGGAACACCCGCTCGCGGGCCGGAAGGACATCCCGCGCGAGGCGCTGCGCGGGCTGCAGCTGCTGCTGCTCGACGAGGGCCACTGCCTGCGCGACCAGGCCCTGGACATCTGCCGGGAGGCCGGGCGGGACGAGGGCGCCGACGTCACCACCACCGCCGCGGGCCTCTCCACCCTCGTACAACTGGTCGCAGGGGGGCTGGGGGTGACCCTGTTGCCGCGCACCGCGCTGCGGCTGGAGACCGCCCGCAACGAGCACCTGGCGACCGGGTGCTTCGCGGAGCCGGCGCCGTCCCGGCGGATCGCCCTGGCGATGCGTACGGGGACCGCCCGGCAGGAGGAGTTCCGGGCGGTGGCGGCGGCGCTGCGGGAGGCGGTCCGGCCGCTGCCGGTCCGCCCGCTGCCGGTGCGGCCGACGGGCTGACCGCAGCACCGGCCGCAGCACGCCGCCGCCCCGTGGCCGACCGACCCCGCCGACCGCCCCTGTGCCGGCGCGCCCGCCTACTCGGTGCGCAGGCCGTCCGGCCGCATCACCCGCAGCAGCGGCGGCAGGCTGAGCAGCGTCACCACGGTCACCACCGCGGCGCCGATCCCGGTCATGGTGAGCACCGGGGTCCAGTCGACCCGGACCGGATAGCCGGTCATGCCGAGCAGCAGGAGGCCCAGCCCGGTGCCCGCCGCGGCGGCCAGGAGCAGGCCCACGGCGATCGGCAGGACCGACTGCCAGAGCTCCGACAGGGTGAGCGTGGAGCGCCGGGTGCCGAAGGCGACCAGCGCCGCCAGCAGCTTCCGCCGTTCCCGCAGCTGCTCCAGCCGGGAGACCAGCAGGCTGGTGCCGATCAGCGCCAGCACACCGGCCGCGCCGAAGTACAGGCCGGTCTGCACGGACGCGTAGCTGCTGTCCGTCCGGGTCTCGCGCAGGCTCATCGCGTGGGCGAAGACGTCGGCCTTGAACACCGCCGTACGGACGTGCTCCATCGCGTCCGGGTCGGCGGTGTCGGCGAGGACGTCGATGGAGGCGTGCTCGTAGCCGTTGAAGCCGGCCGGGGCGGCCGACGGGGTCAGCAGCAGCCCGGAGGAGGTGCCGCCGGTCGGGGTGGTGCCGCCGTGGACCGTGCGGAGATTCGCCGGGACGGTCAGCGAGACCGGCGGGGGCCCGCCCGGCTCGCGCTGCAGGACGTTCCCGGCGAACAGCTTCTCGCCGGCCTTCGCCCCGGGCATGTCGGTCCCGCCGGCCACCATGAAGGCGTCGCCGTCCTTGCAGGAGTCGATCGAGGCGATCTCCTTGAGGGCCGCGCAGCTGCCGATGGTGACGCTCAGCAGGTCGTCGCCGTTGCCGCCCGCGCGGTGGGACGCCTGGGTGCCGCGCAGCGCCACGGCCCGTCTGACGCCCGGGGACGCCTCCAGTTTCCGGGCCAGGTCGTCCGCCAGCGCGCCCTTCTCCGTGAGCACCACGGCGGTGGCGCGGGTCAGGTCGTAGCCGGTGTCCTCGATGAAGTCGCCGCGGGAGCCGACGAACAGCATCTGCAGGGCGATGGCCCCGGCGACCGCCACCGCGACCCCGCTGACCAGACGGGCCGCCGTACCGCTGTTGACCTGGAGCCGGCGGACCGCCAGCTGCCAGGAGACCGGGCCGCCGGACAGCCCGCGCACCAGCCGCTCCAGCAGCCAGGGCAACAGGGCGGTCGTCCCGACCAGCAGCAGCACCACGCCGGCCGACACCTGCCACTGGTTGAACGAGCCGTTCTCCCTGCCCTGTCCGAGCATCGGGAACAGCAGGCCGGCCCCGGCCGCCGGCATCAGCAGCCGCCACCACACCCGCCGCCGGGACTGCTTGGCGGTCCGTACGACGCCCAGCGGCTCGATGACCACCCCGCGCAGCGCGAACACGGTCACCAGCACGGCGGCGGTGGGCACCAGCGCCGCGACCAGTGCGGCCAGCGCCGGGTTCGGGGTGAGGTCGTGCGGGAAGAAGCTGCGCTGGCGCAGGTCCATGTTCCCGACCACCTCGCGGCCGAGGAAGAACAGCCCCGCGCCCATGGCCAGTCCGGTGAGCGCCCCGGCCAGGGCCTCGCCGGCGGCGATCCGGCGGACCATCCGGCCGTCGGCGCCCACCAGGCGCAGTGCGGCCAGCCGGCGGTCGCGCCGTTCGCCGCCGAAGCGGACGGCGGCGGCGATGAACACGGCGACCGGCAGCAGCAGGGCCAGCAGGGTCATCAGGACGAGCAGCAGCAGGACGGGGTCGGAGGAGGGTTCCTCGACCTCGATGGCGTAGTGGTCGATCCGCTTGATCCGGTACGAGTCGAACGCGCCGCCGCCGTCCTTGCTCAGGTCGTAACCGGTGTAGAAGTACAGCTCGTGGGGGCCGATCAGGCCCGCGTCGCCGATGATCTGGGTGATCTTCCCGTCCAGCCGCTCGCGGAGCAGCCGGCCCTCCCCGGACTCCAGCAGCCGCTTCAGGGCGGGGGAGACGGCGATTTCGCCCGGTGCGGGGAGCGTCTTCAGGCCGGGCGGGACGGGGGCCCGAGGGCCTTCCGCCCTGACCAGTACGCCGCCGATGTCCTTGCCGTGGTACGTCTGGTTGGCCGAGGCGACCAGCAGGGTGTCCGGGCCGGGCTGCGGGAGGTTCTGCGCGTTGTACAGGCCGCGGGCGTCACCGCGGGCGTCCCGGGCCGCGAAGGCGTTGGGCAGCGAGGTGGTGATCAGGAGCAGGGCCACGCCGATGCCGACGCCCAGGCCGGTGAGCAGCGTACGGGTCCAGCCCTCGCGGCCGCCGCCGAAGGCGAACCGGGCCCCCATGGCGAAGTCCCGGCCCCAGGTGCGGAGCTTGCTCATACGATCCGCTCCATGTCGCGGGACCTGCCGTCGCGGACCACGATCTCGCGGTCGGAGTAGGCGGCCACCCGGGTCTCGTGGGTGACCAGGACGACGGCGGCGTTGGCGGACCGGGCGGCCTCGGTGAGCAGCTGCATCACCAGTTCGCCGTTGAGGGAGTCCAGGGCTCCGGTGGGTTCGTCGGCGAAGACCACGCGCGGGCCGGTGACCAGGGCGCGGGCCACCGCGACCCGCTGGCCCTGTCCGCCGGACACCTCGCCGGGCCGCTTGTCCCGCACCTCGCCGACCTGGAGGCGCTCCATCCACTCCAGGGCGGTGGCCTCGGCCTGCCTGCGCCTGGTGCCGGCCAGGCGGAGCGGGAGGGCCGCGTTCTCCAGGCAGGTCAGTTCGGGGACGAGCTGTCCGAACTGGAAGACGAAGCCGAAGTCCGTGCGGCGCAGGGCGCTGCGCTCGGCGTCGCTCATCGTGGTCAGCTCGCGGCCCGCGTAGGTGATCGAGCCGGAGTCGGGCGTCAGGATGCCGGCCAGGCAGTGCAGCAGGGTGGACTTGCCGGAGCCGGAGGGGCCCATGACGGCGACGACCTCGCCGGGGTGGATGGAGAACTCGGCGTTGTCCAGGGCGTGGGTGGTCCCGTACGTCTTGCGGAGGGCGGTGGCGGTGAGCAGCGAGCCTGCGGGGGTCACCGGCTCACCTCCTGCCGGAGCTGTTCCAGGCGGGCGGTGGCGAGCTCCAGCCAGCGGAGGTCGGCTTCCAGGTGGAACAGGGCGTGGTCGCAGATGAGCTGGTCGGCGAGGTCGCCCTTGCGCTTGCGGGTGGTGAGGATGCGCATCAGGCGGAGGTGCTCGGCGCGCTGGGTGTCGAGCAGGTCGGCCGCCGGGCGGCCGGTGAGCAGGGCCAGGACGACCTTGGTGTAGAGCACCGACTGGAGGTAGGGCTCGGGCTTCTCCGGCTGGGCCAGCCAGTGTTCGACGTCGGTGATGCCCGCGTCGGTGATGGCGTACCGCTTGCGGTCGGGGCCGTCGCCCGCCTCGATGCCTTCGACCTCGACGAGGCCGTTCTTCAGGAGGCGGGACATGGTCGAGTAGACCTGCCCGTAGGCGAGGGGCCGGTCGTGGCCGAACTTCTCGTCGTAGGCGCGCTTGAGGTCGTAGCCGTGCCGGGGGCCGGCTTCGAGGAGGCCGAGGAGGGTGTGACCTATGGACATGGAACGACTATACACACGGTGTATACGCACGATGTATACATGCGGCGTATAGAGGGTGGATGCGTGCTCGGGAAGCTCGGCAGCCCGCGGACCTCAGGGGTCCGCGGGCTTCAGGAGTCGCTCTTCGGCGGGCGGCCGCGGCGGGGGATCGGGCCGGGGGCGCTGGGCAGGCGCCCGGCCTCCGCCAGGGCCCGCCGCAGCAGGAACTCGATCTGCGCGTTCGCGCTGCGCAGTTCCTCGCCCGCCCACCGGGCCAGTGCCTCGTACACCTGGGGGTCCAGCCGCAGCAGCACCTGCTTGCGGGCTGCGCGGCCGGAGGGTTCGGGGGGCGGGGTGGACGGGGTCACTGGTACAGGGTGCCCGTGTTGACCACCGGCTGGGCGGCGCGGTCGCCGCACAGCACCACCATCAGGTTGGAGACCATGGCGGCCTTCCGCTCCGGGTCGAGGTCCACGATGTCCTCCTCGGTCAGCCGGTTCAGGGCCAGTTCGACCATGCCCACCGCGCCCTCCACGATCTGCTTGCGGGCCGCCACCACCGCTCCGGCCTGCTGCCGCTGGAGCATCGCGGAGGCGATCTCCGGAGCGTACGCGAGGTGGGTGAAGCGGGACTCGATGATCTCGACCCCGGCCGCGTCGACGCGCACCTGGAGCTCCGCGGCCAGCTTCTCGGTGATCTCCTCGGCGTTCCCGCGCAGCGAGAGACCCTCCTCCTCGTGCGAGTCGTAGGGGTACTCGATGGCGATGTGCCGGACCGCGGCCTCCGTCTGCGTCTCCACGAACTCGGTGAAGTCCTCCACCTCGAAGACCGCGCGCGCGGTGTCCGAGACCCGCCACACCACGACCGCGGCCAGCTCGATCGGGTTGCCGTAGGCGTCGTTGACCTTCAGTACGGCGGTCTCGTGGTTCCGGACCCGGGTGGAGATCTTCTCGCGGGAGGTCAGCGGGTTGACCCAGCGCAGGCCGTCGGTGCGGATGGTGCCGCGGTAGCGGCCGAACAGCTGGACCACGCGGGCCTGGCCGGGCTCCACCACGTTGAGTCCGGTCATCGCGACGACCGACACCGGGAAGAGGAGGATGCCCAGCAGGATCAGGGTGATCTTGAGGACGTTCGGGCCCGAGACCGCTCCCGCGGCCACCAGGCCCGCCGCGCCGAGCATCCCGGCCAGGCCGAGCAGCAGGGCCGGCCCGCCGCCGATGCTGTGGGCGGCGTACTCCCGCACCTTCGGCTCCGCCGGGGCGCCTGTACCCGCCGGATCCGTCGCCCTGTCCGCAACTTCGGTCATGGTTCGCCCCGTTCGTGTTGTCCGTGGCCGTCGTGGGCCTCTAGCAAAGTGATATCACTTTTTTGCTCGGTCGCAACCCGCACGGCATCATGTGCGTCGGTTCCGGTGGAGTGGGGTGCTGATTCTCACGTCCGAATTAGCCGGTATTGGTCGATATTGAGCGACCTTTGGCCATTCCTGCGGTGTTAGTTTTCGGAGCTGACGTCGGGGGGTTTATCGAGCGGAGCGGGAGCGATGGGCCGAGCAGAGGCGCGGAGAGCGCAAGGCGGCGGGCGCGGTGCACGACGCACATCGAACGGCGCCCGTGCGGGCGGCGGGGGCGGGGGCAAGAAGAGCCTCATACGCCGGCTGTTCACCTGGAAGAAGATCCTCGGCACGTTCTTCGGGCTGATCCTGCTCGGGACGGCGGCCCTGGTCATCGCGTACTTCTCCGTCGAGAAGCCCAACCCCAACGAGCAGGCGACGCTGCAGAGCAACGTCTACAAGTTCGCCGACGGCTCCATCCTGGCCCGCAGGGGCGAGGTCAACCGCGAGATCGTGGGCCTCGACCGGGTCCCCAAGGACGTCCAGACCGGCTTCATCGCCATCGAGAACAAGTCCTTCTACAAGGACCAGGGCGTCGACATCTTCGGCGTGGCCCGGGGTGGCGTCAACACCCTCCTCGGCCGGGGCACCGCCGGTGGTTCCACCATCACCCAGCAGTACGTCAAGAACTACTTCCTGAACCAGGAGCAGACGGCCACCCGCAAGCTCAAGGAACTCGTCATCTCGCTCAAGGTCGACAACGAGATGGAGAAGGACGACATCCTCGCGGGGTACCTCAACACCAGCTACTTCGGCCGCGGGGCCTACGGCATCCAGGCCGCCGCCCAGGCCTACTACGGCGTGGACGTCGACAAGCTGACGCTGGAACAGGGCGCCTACCTGGCCGCCGTCCTCCAGGCCCCCAGCCAGTACGACTGGGCCACCGCCGGCCCCAACGGCAAGAAGCTGGTGATGATCCGCTTCAACGGCGTGCTCGACAACATGGTCGAGATGGGCGCGCTGGACTCCGCGAAGCGCAAGACCCTCCAGTTCCGGGAGCCGATCAAGCCCAAGCCCGCCCCCGGCCTGGACGGCCAGAAGGGCTATCTGGTCCAGGCCGCCAACGCCGAGCTGCGCCGGCAGGGCGTCACCGACGACCAGATCGAGGCCGGCGGCTGGACCATCACGCTGAACATCGAGCCGAAGAAGCAGAAGGCCCTGGAGGACGCCGTCCAGGACGAGCTGGAGTCCAAGCTCGACCGCAAGGACACCAAGGACCGCCCGGTCGACCAGAACGTCCAGGCCGGCGCCACCTCCGTGGACATCAAGACCGGCCACATCGTCGCCATGTACGGCGGCACCGGCCTCCAGGACAAGTACGCCAGCAACGCCCTGCGCACCGACTTCCAGCCCGGCTCCACCTTCAAGCCGGTCGTGCTGGCCTCCGCCATCGAGAACGGGGCGGAGACCCAGGACGGCAAGGAGATCACCCCGAACACGATCTACGACGGCACCAGCCGGCGGAAGGTCGTCGGCGCCACGGCCCCGTTCGCCCCGCAGAACCAGGACGACGTCAGCTACGGCGACGTCACCGTCCAGGAGGCCACCAACCGCTCCATGAACTCCGTCTACGCCCAGATGTTCGTGGACGCGGAGCCGCCGAAGGTGAAGAAGACCGGTATCGCCCTCGGCATGAAGGACCGTCCGGGCTGGGACGAGAACGCCCCGGCGCTCTCGCTGGGCACCATGAGCGCCAACACCGTGGAGATGGCCGGCGTCTACGCCACCTTCGGCCACCACGGCAAGAGGATCACCCCGACCATCATCAAGTCCGCCACGCACGCCGAGCGGACCTTCAACCCGCAGCAGGCCGTCGGCGGCCAGGCGATCAGCAGCCGTACCGCCGACACCGTGACCAAGGTCCTCGTCGGCGTGGTCGAGGACGGCTCCGGCAAGGCGGTCCGCAGCAGCGCCTACCAAGCCGCGGCCAAGACCGGTACCACCGAGTCCAACGTGGCCGCCTGGTTCGCCGCGTACACCCCGGAGCTGGCCACCGTCGTCGCGATGTTCGGCGAGGAGCCCGGCACCGGCAAGCAGACGACCCTGACCGGCACCGCCGGCGGTGGCCGCGCGGGCGGTTCCTCCTTCCCCGCCGCGATCTGGAAGGCGTACACCCTGGAGGCGCTCCAGGGCGCCGACACCGGCAAGTTCGACCTCGAAGACGCCGACATGGGCGCCCCGGCCAAGCTGCCGAGCCGCAGTGCCAGCCCTTCGAGCTCGGCGAGCACCTCGCCCAGCACCTCGGCCAGCACCTCGCCGAGCACCAAGCCCTCGGGGTCGCACAGCCCGAACCCGAGCGGCAGCCAGTCCAGCAAGCCGAACCCGAGCGGCAGCAGCTCCGGCAAGCCCTCGTCCAGCCCGCCGACGAAGCCGACCCCGCCGACCAAGCCGCCGACGGGCAGCGCCGACATCAAGCCGCCGGGGCAGTAGGCCGGAACGGACGAGGCCGCCGCCCCGCAGCACGTGTGCTGCGGGGCGGCGGCCTTTCGCATGATCCTGCGGCCGGCGGCGGCCCTTGGCTCAGCCGCGCCCGCCGCCGGGCAGCGACAGCTCGAACCAGACCACCTTGCCGCTGCTCAGCCGGGTCGCACCCCAGCGCCGGGCCAGGCGGTTGACCAGGAACAGCCCGCGGCCGCCCTCGTCGGTCTCCCGGGCCCGGCGCTGCCGCGGCAGCTGCGGGGAGTCGTCGCCGACCTCGCAGCGCAGCACGTCCGTGCGCAGCAGACGCAGCGTCACCGGCCGTTCCGCGTACCGGACGGCATTGGTGACCACCTCGCTGACCAGCAGCTCCACCGAGTCCTCCAGCTCCTCCAGCCCCCACCGCGACAGCGCGCGGCGGGCGAACCGGCGGGCCCGGCCCGGAGCGGTCTCCTCCGGGTCCAGGAACCAGTACGCGACGTCGCTGGGCGCGATCCCGTCGAAGCGGGCCGCGAGCAGCGCGATGTCGTCGTCCCGGTCGCCCGGCCCCAGCATGTCGAGGATGTCGTCGCAGAGGGCCTCCAGCGGCGGCGGATGGTCCAGCCCGGTCAGCTGCGCCGTGGTGGCCAGCCGCTCGCGGAGCTGCTCGATGCCGGTCCACACGTCGCGCAGCCGGGACTCCACCAGGCCGTCGGTGTACAGCAGCAGGGTGGCCCCGGCCGGGGCGTCCAGCTCCACCGCCTCGAAGTCCACGCCGCCCACGCCGATCGGGGCGCCCGGCGGCACCCGGAGCACCTCCGCACGTCCGCCCAGGTGCAGCAGCACCGGCGGCGGATGGCCCGCGTTGGCGATGGTGATCCGGTGTGACACCGGGTCGTAGACGGCGTACAGGCAGGTGGCCATCCGGTCCGAGCCGAGCCGCTGCGCCTGCTCGTCGAGGTGGTGCAGCACCTCGCCCGGCGGCAGGTCGAGCTGGGCCAGGGTCTGCGCGGTGGTGCGCAGCTGGCCCATGATCGCCGCCGAGGTCATGGAGTGGCCCATGACGTCGCCCACGACCAGCGCCACCCGGCTCCCGGGCAGCGGTATGGCGTCGTACCAGTCGCCGCCCACCCGGGCGGTCTCGGCCGCGGGAAGGTAGCGCGAGGCCAGCCGCACCCCGGTGGGCTGGGGCAGGCTGTCCGGCAGCATGGTGCGCTGCAGCTCGTCGGCGATGTACGCCTCCCGGCCGTACAGCACCGCCTTGTCGATGCCGAGCGCGGTGTGCGTGGCCAGCTGGGCCGCGACGAGCAGGTCGTTCTGCTCGAACGCGGGCCGTTCGGGGCTGCGCAGGAACACGGCCGCGCCGATCACCCGGCGGCGGCCGCGCAGCGGCGCCAGCACCGCCCGCTGACCGGTCGGCAGCGGGTGCTCCTCGCCCAGCAGTTCCGGCAGGGCGGCCCGCGCGGCGGCGGAGTCGGCGAACACCGGCCGTACGCCGCGCAGCACCTCGGCGAGCGCGCCGCCCGGCCGGATCTCGCACAGCTCGGCCGCGGGCAGGTCGCCCTGCGGGCCGACGAGCGGCAGCTGGCTGAAGTCGAGCTCCCCGGCGCCCCCCGCGGCCCCGGCGAGTTCGAGCCCGGTTCCGAGCTCGTCGATCGGCCGGAGCCGGTCGGTGCGACGGAGCCTTAAGACGACCGGGCCGACCGGGCGCTCGTCGCCGACCGGCAGCGGGTCGCGCAGGTAGACCAGGATGGCGTCGGAGAAGGTCGGGACCGTGGCCCGGCACAGGCCGAGCACGATCTCGTCGAGGTCGATGCCGCGGGCGATGCGCCGGGTGGCCGCGCCGACGAACCGCAGCCGGTCGCCTTCCCGGCGCGCCGCCGTGGCCTCGGTGCCGCGCGGCATCCCGGACCGCCCGCCGGAGTCGCCTTCGCCGGAGCCGTCCGCGCGGGCGTCGAGTGCGCCGGCCCCGTCGAGTCCGGTGGTGGCGGCCGGTCCGGTGGTGCCGTCCGGTGCGCCGGCGCCGTCGAGTGCGGCGAGGCCGGCCGGGCCCGCGCCGTCGGCTCCGGGCACGGGCGCGTGCGCCGTGTCCACGCCGTCGTACCCGTCGCTCATGTGGTGCCCGTCCGTCACGTCCTGGCCGTCGGCCGCGTTCCGCGCGGCGGCGGTGTCACGGGCCCACGCCCCGGCGTCCGTACCGGCCGGGTGCGGGTCGGTGGTGGCGTCCGTACCGCCGGGGCCGGACGCGGGCTCTCCGGCGCCGGCGCCGGCGCCGGTTCCGGCGTTCCGCGCGGCTTCCGCGTCGCGGGCTTCCGGGTCCGCCGGGCGGCCTCCGGACGATCCGGCGCCGGCGTGCCGGGCGGGTGGGATCGAGCCGGGCAGGGCGACGGGCACGGTCCCGGCCGGGCGGCCGCCCGGTCCGGCGGTGTCCGGAGCGCCGGTGCCGCCGGTGCCGTCGGCGTCCTCCGGGCCGGCCGAGAGGCCCTCGCGCGAGCGGGCGTCCGCGCACCCGTCGCCCGGGGCGGGCACCTTGCCGTGGCCCGAGTCATGGCCGAGGTCGTGGCCCGAGTCATGGCCGAGTTCGTCCCGTTCGGCCGGGGTGCGCGGCGCCGCGGCGCCCTGCGCACCCGCCGCGGACACGGGCACGGCCCGCGTGCCCGGACCCCGCCGCGCCCGGCGCGGCCCCGGCACGTCGGAGCTGCCCGCGGCAGCAGGCTGCGGGCCCTCGTGGGAGGTGGGGTACTCCGTCACGCGTGGAATTCCGTCCGTTCGCGCTCGATGTGCGCTGCACTCAACTCGGTCAGTCGCGGTATACCCGCTCAGCGGCGGGGGCACCGTCACCCCCGGGTACCGCTTCCCGCTCGTTACCAAGTCCCGCGCGCAGCCTGCCAATTACGCAGCCTTGCGGAGGACGATCCTACGTTTGAACCCCGGGGGCGCATCAAGGGTCTCATGAGGTCATATACGCCGGGGTGCGGTCCCAGTCCTCGGGCAGAACCGGAACGCACCAGCTCGGATCGGGTCTCCAGTCCTGCCAGCCGGAGGAGAAGGGAGCCCCCCAGGCGCTGATCAGCTCGGCTGCCGCGAGCCCTGCGGAGCGCACCCCGAGGGCCTCTTCGGGGCTCATCAGACCGGACCGCTGGGCCTGCGCGAACTCGTCCTCGTCCAGCCACGTCCAGCTGCGGTCGGGGTAGACCGCGATGTCGAGGAAGTGGTCCTCGGAGTCCACTCCGCCGTCCCAGCGGACGCGGGGCGTCTCCAGGTTGACGTACCAGTTCCTGAAGTCCCAGCCGGGTCCCCAGAACAGCCACACCGACCACGGGTCGCCGGGCCGCGCCAGCTTGAGCACGCCCTCGCCGGACCAGTGCGCGCGCGCCGTGGTCCGCTCGGCCGTGTAGCGGGTGGCGAGCGGCTCCCGGCTCACCGCACCGCCGTCGGCCAGCACCGGCTTGACGCACTCGGTGCCGGGGGCCATCCACACGGCCAGCAGGTCCTCGGTGTCCTCGACCACCGTCACCGGCCGGCAGATGTGCACCCGGCCGTCGACGCCCGGCGCCTGGTCGCGGTAGCGCCAGAGGATGTGCTCCCCCGGAGCCCAGTGCGTGTCCCGGGTCCCCCGCGTGCTCCGCGCCCCGTCGGTACCTTTCATGCGCAGATAGTAGGCGCGGGCCTCCCCGGATCGCTGCGGTGCAGGTCACTGGGGTCCCCCGGGCGGAGTCGGGGGCGACCGTACGGGGCGCCGGAGCGACCGGATGGCCGGATCCGAGCACTCAGGGACGGGTCATCCGGAGCACGTCCAGGGCCCGGTCGAGCTCCTCCAGGGTGAGGTCGCCGCGGTCGACGTAGCCCTCCTCCAGCACCACCTCGCGGATCGTCTTCCGTTCGGCGAGGGACTTCTTGGCGACCTTGGCCGCCTCCTCGTAGCCGATGTACCGGTTCAGCGGGGTCACCACGGAGGGCGAGGACTCCGCGTATTCCCTGGCCCGCTCCGCGTTGACGGTGATTCCGGCGACCGTGCGGTCGGCGAGCAGGCGGCTCGCCGCGCCGAGCAGCCGGATCGATTCGAGCAGGTTCCGGGCCATCACCGGGAGCATCACGTTGAGTTCGAAGTTGCCGGCCGCGCCCGCCACGGCGACGGTGGTGTCGTTCCCGGTCACCTGGGCGGCCACCATCAGCACGGCCTCGGGGACCACCGGATTGACCTTTCCCGGCATGATCGAGGAGCCGGGCTGCAGGTCCGGCAGATTGATTTCGGCCAATCCGGTGCGCGGGCCGGAGGACATCCAGCGCAGGTCGTTGGCGATCTTGGTGAGCGAGACCGCGATCGTACGGAGCATCCCGGAGGTCTCCACCAGGGCGTCCCGTGCGCCCTGGGCCTCGAAGTGGTTCCGGGCCTCGGTCAGCGGCAGACCGGTGTCCGCGGCCACCTCGGCGATCACCTCCTCCGAGAAGCCCATGGGCGTGTTGATGCCGGTGCCCACGGCCGTGCCGCCCAGGGGCAGTTCGGCGAGCCGCGGCAGCGCCGCCTGCAGGCGCTCGATGCCGTAGTGGATCTGGGCGGCGTACCCGCCGAACTCCTGGCCCACGGTGACCGGGGTGGCGTCCATGAGGTGGGTGCGGCCGGCCTTGACCACCTCGGCGAACTCGTCGGACTTGCGGGTCAGCTCGGTCGCCAGGTGCCGCAGGGCCGGGATCAGGCCGTGGGTGACGGCGGCGGTGGCGGCGATGTGGATGGACGAGGGGAACACGTCGTTGGAGCTCTGCGAGGCGTTGACGTGGTCGTTGGGGTGGACGTCGCGGCCCAGCCGCTCGGTGGCGAGGGTCGCGATCACCTCGTTCATGTTCATGTTGGACGAGGTGCCGGAGCCGGTCTGGAAGACGTCGACCGGGAACTGGTCGTCCCAGCGGCCCTCCGCGACCTCGGCGGCGGCCGAGGCCACGGCCTCGCCGACGGCCGCGTCCAGCACGCCGAGCCGGACGTTGACCCGGGCCGCGGCGGCCTTGATCCGGGCCAGGGCGGCGATGTGGGAGCGCTCCAGGCGCTGTCCGGAGATGGGGAAGTTCTCCACGGCGCGCTGGGTCTGCGCCCGCCACTTGGCATGCGCGGGGACCCTCACCTCGCCCATGGAGTCGTGCTCGATCCGGAACTGGTCCAGGTCCTGGTTGTCGGTCATCTCGGTGGCCTCCTCAAGAAGTTGAGCAATCGTCTCGTCCGGCGTGTTCCCATCTTCCCTACCGGCCGGTAGACGCCGGCGGCGACACCTGCTCGGGAGACGCCCACGGCGCGAACCGGATCCGGACCGGGGCTGCGCGGACCCGGACCGGGGTTGCCCGACCCAGATCTACCGTGGCCTCCGTCGCGACGTCCGAGGCCGCCCTCGGGGGCGCCACCGCCATCACCCCCATGGCCCAGGAGGCCAGGAGGCCAGGAGGCCAGGAGACCGGGAGGCCGGGCGGCCCGGAGCCCAGGCGGCGCCTGCTCCGGCTACGCCGGCTTGGGCGTCAGCGGGGCCGTCGCCACCTTGAACCCGCCCTCGACGACCCGGGCGAACGCCGCCGGCGCCATGCAGGTCCCCGTGACGGCCTGCACGGGCTTGCCGTCCGGGCCCACATCGAGGTTGCCGACGCCCCAGGAGAAGCCCAGCCGGTCCGGCTCCCCGCCGCGGCCCTCCTCGATGCTGATGCCGATCCGCTGCTTCTCGTCGCCGGTGTTCGACTCCCTGACCACGGCAGTCAGGGTGGCCGTCCCGCCACCCGTGACCAGGCAGTCCACGTCGGCGACGGACCTGCCGGTGAACGCCTTGCCGGTCGGCGACTCGGAGGCCGGCACCCGGTGGTACACCGTCACCCGGCCGCGGGCGTCGGTGGGCAGGCCCTTCTCCAGACCCTTGACCGGGAACGGCCTGCTCCACGGCACGCCCTCGGCGTCGACCGAGAACCGGATCTCGTGGTTGGGGGAGTACGGGTAGAAGATCCGGCCCGCTCCGTGCACGGAGGCGGCACGCGTCGCGGGGGTGGCCGCGGTGGACACGGCGGATGAGGGCGCGGGCGCGGCAGCCACCAGCGAGGCGACGGCGGCCAGCGCGGCGACGGGCAGGGTGACGGTACGGAGGGTACGGACGGTACGGACGGTACGGACGGAACGGATACGCATGTGAACTCCCCTGGTCAGGCACCCCGTTCGGGTACGGCACCAGCCTCGCCCGGGGGCAGGGGGAGCAGCCATCCGCCGATCGGCCCGACCCGCGGGGCCGGGCTCTGCCGATCGGCAGAGGGGGTGTGCGCGGATGGCCGTGGTCACTCAGCGGGCGTCGATGTACTCCCGCACCTCGCGCGGCCGGTTGGTGATGATCGTCTCCACGCCGAGGCGGAGGCACAGCTCGACGTCCTCGGGCTCGTCCACGGTCCACACCCGCACCCGCAGCCCCTTGGCCTTCAGCCGCCGCACCAGCCCGGGATCCCGGCGTACGAGGTCGATCCCCGGACCGGCGTGCCCGGCGAACGGCGGCCGCGGCGGCCGCAGGGCCCGCTCGATCAGGTACACGGCGGGCAGCCCGGGCGCCAGCCGGTTCAGCCGCACCAGCGCGTTGCGCGAGAAGCTCATCACCTCGACCCGCCCCGAGGCCCCGTCCGCCAGCCCGTACGCCTTGAGCACGCGCACCAGCTCGGCCTCCAGCCGGCCCCCGGCCCGGCTCGGGTGCTTGGTCTCCACGGCCAGCCCCACCGGGTACGGCGCCCCGAGCGCCAGCTCCAGCAGCTCCTCGAACCGCAGCACCCGCGCCCCGCCGTGCCCGGACCCCTTCCACCCGCCGAAGTCGAGCGCGGCGAGCTCGTCGTAGGTCATGGCGGACACCACCCCGCGCCCGTCGGACGTCCGCCCGACGCTCCGGTCGTGCACGCACACCAGCTGCCCGTCCCGGCTGAGCCGCACGTCGCACTCCAGCGCGTCGGCCCCGTCGGCGATGGCCTGCCGGTAGGCGGCGAGGGTGTGCTCGGGGTGCTCGTGGGAGGCCCCCCGGTGCGCGACGACACGGACCGCGGATCGCACGGCCGGCCCGCCCCGACCGGCCCGGGCGTAAAGGCTGGACAGCTGAGTCATGCCCCAGACGTTATCGGGCTGCGCCCACGCCCCCGCCACCGCAGACTGCACGGATGGCCGAACCCTTCGTGACAATTCACTGCGAGCCCTGCGAGGACTGCGTCCGGCAGGAGTGGCAGACCGTCGAGCACGGCCGCCTCCGCTGGTACACCGGGGAGTACTGCCCGCGCTACGCCGTCCAGGCGTGCGGCCGGGGGTGGGGCGTACCGCCGGACCACGTCCGGGACCGCATCGTCGAGCGGGAGGGCACGGTCCGGGTCCCCATCGGCGGCCCGGACGGCGTCCCGCTCAAGGCCGCCCGCGAGATCCTCGGGCTGACCATCGCGGAGCTGAACCGGGTCCGGGTCCACGGGTACGAGGCCACCCCCGTGGAAGCAGCCCTCCTGGAGTCGCGCCGCACACCCGGCGCATGAAAGCGGCGGGGCGGGAGCCTGAAGGACGACACCACCAGCCCCGAGAAGCAGCGGCAGGCCGTGGAGCACTGGGCAGCTGGCCCGGCCGTCGACGGCCGGATAGTCGGATGGGCGGAAGACCTGGACGTGTCGGGAGCCATGCACCCGTTCAAGCGTCCCGGCCTGGGCCCCTGGTTCACGGAGCGGGCCGACGAGTGGGACGTGCTGGCGGTCTGGAAGCTGGACCGACTCTCCCGTCGAGCGGGTCACTTCGCCGAGATTGTCGAGTGGTGCCGGAAGCACGGCAAAGCGATCGTGTCCGTCAGCGAGAGCATCGACATGAGCACCCCCATGGGCAAGATGTTCGCCCAGATCATCGCGGCTTTCGCCGAGGGGGAGTTGGACACCATTCGAGCCCGCGCTCTTTCCGGATCGCAGGCTCGTAAGGCCAAGGGTGTCTGGATCGGTGGCGTCGAGCCTTTCGGCTACCGCTTTGAGCGGCAGGAAACCGGCGGCAAGAAGCTCGTTCAGGACCCGAACTATGCGGAACTCTTCGGCGAGATCGTGGGCCGTCTGAAAGGAGACTGGTCCGCCTACAAGATTGCCGTTGACCTGAACAAGCGAGGGGTCCCTACGTGGCGGGATCACCTGCGCTTGGATAAGGGTGAAGATCCAAGGGGTGTTGCCTGGACGGCGAACGCTATTCGTGCCATCGTGCTGAATCCGACCGTGGCCGGTATCTACACTCACAAGGGTGAAAATGTCGTAGATGAGAACGGGGAGAACGTTCGCATCACGGATAAGCCCCTGATGGACTTTGCAGAGTGGTCCGATTTCGTCGCCGCTCTGAAGAGTCATCGCCCGGTCCGACGGGCTACGCCCTCGCGTTCGATGCTTGGTGGCGTGGCCATCTGCCAGGCTTGTGGCGCCCGAATGTCTTCCAACAAGAAGGTGAAGACGAACGGCACGGTGCATCACTACTACGGATGCAATAACGTAAATACGGGGACGTGTTCAGTTCCTGCCCGCATCCGCAGGGACGACCTGGACACAGCGGTCGGATCGTTCGTGAAGCTCACGCTTGGGCCGTTGCCGGTCATGGAGCGCGTAGGTAATTCCATCAGCGAGGCCAAGACCGAACTTGCCGAGGCCGAGGCAACCCTAGATCGGCTGGAAGCGGACTACCTTGCCGGTCGCCTCAAGAGCGAAGTTCAGATTGAGCGTTACTGGGGGCAGCATGAGTTTCAGTCGGCCAAGGTCGAGCGGCTGAGGCAGGAAATCAAGGCGGCTGAAGACGCCCCGGCCTGGAAGGAGACGGGGCGCACCTACTCTGAGGAGTGGGCCACCAAGGATGACGAACAGAAGCGCGTGTTCCTACAGCGGCATCGAATCGCGGTGACCGTAGGAACCATGGAGGACGGCTCTCGCCGTGTACTCGTTCGCGTTCCCGAGGTGGCCGAGATCGCCGAGGAAGCGGGTCTTCATGTACCCGCAGGCTACGAATGGACGGCCCCCGAAGCCGAGTTTGTCCTTCCGGCGAGAAGGGCCTACAAGCGGAAGTAGCCGAGTCTTCTAACGACGTCACTACGGCCCCGGTAGCGCACAAGCGCTACCGGGGCCGCTTTCGTTCTGACGTTTAAACGGCCTTGCTTGAAACCGCCATCCGGCCGGAGGTACATCTAGGTCACCCACGAACGAGGAGAGGACACGTCGGTTCCCGTATGGCTGATCGCTCCGATGCCGCCAAGGCGCGACATGGACAATGGGTTTTCGCCCTGGCCACGGCCGAGGCCCCCGGGGGCCGACGTGCTCAAGGCTCACAAACTCACGCGCAAAGACGCGTGGCCGAACTTCACTCGCTTCCTCATAGCTGTGGGGGCCCGTTGTGGGACTTGGGGAGAAGACATACGTCCTACGCTCGACCGAATCCAAGAGGCGACCAGCATCGACAGGTCGAAGGCAGCTCGCTGGCTGCATGCGGGTGTGTCCCTCGGCTTCCTTGCAGTGGCCCGCCAGGGTTCGCGGGGAGTCGCCACGACCTACCGAATCAATCTCCCCAGCGAAAGCCCCCAGAAGGTATCCCGCGTCGACCGTTCCGGTCTTCGAGCCCCTAGGCCGGCTGAGGCTCCCGAAAGGCGCGCTCAGGCCGATCCAGAGCGTTCCAGTGAGCACGCGCCGGGGCAGCCTGCCGACGCTCTCGCGTGGGAAGACCTATGCGTGGATGCTCGGGCCGTGTTCCCTCGCTCCGACAGGTACGGCAAGAGCCCCTGGCGGGGCGCCAGGGGCTCTTGTGGGGGTGTCACTGCCAGGGATCAGGCCAGGCCGGGACCCCGGACGGGGATGCTGGTGAACGTCGGCTGCTCGGGTTCACGCGAAGTGAAGAAGTCGTTGCCCTTGTCGTCCACGACGATGAACGCGGGGAAGTCCTCGACCTCGATCTTCCAGACGGCCTCCATGCCGAGCTCCTCGTACTCCAGGACCTCGACCTTCTTGATGCAGTCCTGGGCCAGGCGGGCCGCCGGGCCGCCGATCGAGCCGAGGTAGAAGCCGCCGTGCGCGCCGCAGGCGTCGGTGACCTGCTGGGAGCGGTTGCCCTTGGCCAGCATGACCTTCGAGCCGCCCGCCGCCTGGAACTGCTCGACGTAGGAGTCCATGCGGCCGGCCGTGGTCGGGCCGAAGGAGCCGGACGCGTAGCCCTCGGGGGTCTTCGCCGGGCCGGCGTAGTAGACCGGGTGGTCCTTGAGGTACTGCGGCATCCCCTCGCCCGCGTCCAGCCGCTCCTTGATCTTCGCGTGGGCGATGTCGCGCGCCACGACCAGCGGGCCGGTCAGGGAGAGGCGGGTCTTGACCGGGTGCTTGGTCAGGGTCGCGAGGATGTCGTCCATCGGCTGGTTGAGGTCGATCTCGACCACGTCGGACGCCTCGTCCAAGTGCTCGTCCGTCGTCTCCGGCAGGAAGCGGGCCGGGTCGCGCTCCAGCTGCTCCAGGAAGACGCCCTCGGCGGTGATCTTGGCGACCGCCTGGCGGTCGGCGGAGCAGGACACCGCGATGGCGACCGGGAGGGAGGCGCCGTGGCGGGGCAGACGCACCACGCGGACGTCGTGGCAGAAGTACTTGCCGCCGAACTGCGCGCCGATGCCGATCTTCTGGGTGAGCTCGAAGACCTGCTGCTCCAGGTCGAGGTCGCGGAAGCCGTGGCCGAGCGCGGAACCCTCGGTGGGGAGCTCGTCCAGGTAGTGGGCCGAGGCGTACTTGGCGGTCTTCAGCGCGTGCTCGGCCGAGGTGCCGCCGACCACGATGGCCAGGTGGTAGGGCGGGCAGGCCGCCGTACCGAGGGAGCGGATCTTCTCCTCCAGGAACTTCATCATGGAGGCTTCGTTCAGTACGGCCTTCGTCTCCTGGTAGAGGAAGGACTTGTTGGCCGAGCCGCCGCCCTTGGCCATGAAGAGGAACTTGTACGCGCCGCCGTCGGTGGCGTACAGCTCGATCTGCGCGGGCAGGTTCGAGCCGGTGTTCTTCTCCTCCCACATGGTCAGCGGGGCCATCTGCGAGTAGCGGAGGTTGAGCCGGGTGTACGCGTCGTAGATGCCGCGGGAGAGGGCCTCCTCGTCACCGCCCTCGGTGAGCACGTTCTGGCCGCGCTTGCCCATGACGATCGCGGTGCCGGTGTCCTGGCACATCGGCAGCACGCCGGCCGCGGCGATGTTCGCGTTCTTGAGGAGGTCGAGCGCGACGAACTTGTCGTTCGACGAGGCCTCCGGGTCGTCGATGATCCGGCGCAGCTGCGCGAGGTGCGCCGGCCGCAGGAAGTGCTGGATGTCGTGGATGGCCTCTTCGGCCAGCTTGCGCAGCGCCTCCGGCTCGACCTTGAGGAAGGTGCGTCCGTCCGCCTCGAAGGTGGACACGCCCTCGGCCGTCACCAGCCGGTACGGGGTGGTGTCCTCGCCCAGGGGCAGCAGGTCGGTGTACGCGAACTCCGGCATTGTGTGGCCATTCCTCACTCGGCAGACAGCACTGACGACCAATTGGCAGCGCAGCACACCAGCGTAGGACGTCCCGCTCGAAGGTCGGTATGTGAGGTAAGGCTCAGTCGGGGCCCGACTCGCTCCACTCTGCAGTATCGCGATCTATCGTGTTTGGCTATGCTGCTGGCGTGGACCTGGAAAAGCACCCCGCTGCCCCCGCCGCCCCCGCATCCGCGCCGGTGCCCGCGCCCGCTGCCGGGCTGCGCGCCTCGGACGCCGACCGCGACCGGATCGCCCGGATCCTCGGCGATGCCTTCGCCGAGGGCCGGCTCACCTCGGAGGAGCACTCCGAGCGCCTGGACGCGATGTACGCCGTGAAGACCGTCGGCGAGCTGGAGCAGCTGGTGCGGGACCTGCCCGCGGGCCAGGGCGGCTTCCGCCCGGGCGCGGCCGCGGGCATGGCGGGTGGCCTGGCCGGGGCCGGGCAGCCGGCGCCGTACGGGCCGCCCGGCGCGGGCTACGCGGAGTCCGTGGTCGCCGTCTGCAGCAGCTCGACCCGCCGGGGCCGCTGGCGGCCCGGCCCCCGCACCCGCGCGGTGGCCGTCATGGGCGACGTCACCATCGACCTCACCGAGGCCGTGTTCGAGCAGCAGCTCACCGAGATCAACGTGACCGTGGTGATGGGCAACGTGGACATCCTGGTCCCGGAGAACGTCACCCTGCGCGGCTTCGGCAACGGCGTGCTGGGCAATTTCGAGATCCGCGGGGAGAGCCGCGGCGAGACGGACCCGCAGGCGCCGGTCGTGGTCGTGCGCGGGTTCGCCCTGCTCGGGAACATCGAGGCCCGCCCCAAGCGGGGCGCCCGGCTGGTCGACCTGGCGAACCGGCTGCGCAAGCAGACGGACGGCTGAGGGCGGGCGGACGGTCGGGCCGACCGGCGGATGCGTGGGCGGCCGCGCGGACCGCGGGCGGCCGGTTCCCGGCCAGTTCCCGGCCGGATCGCCCCACACGGCGCATATGGGCGCGCACAGCGGGTAGGGACAGGTGCATCGTCTCGGCTCGTGAATGGCTCGTGAATACGTCGTCAGGAGTAGACCGTGCAGCATCCGCCGCATCAGTCCCCGCAGGTAGCCGCCGTCACCGCTCTGCCCGGCCCGCGGGTGCCGTCGCGGGAAGAGGACGGCCCATGGCATGCGGAGGCGGTGTGCAAGCGGGACGAGGCGGGACTGTTCTTCGCGCCGTCCAAGGAGCCGACCGCGGCCCGGCTCTCGCGCGAGGAGGCCGCCAAGCGGGTCTGCGCCCGCTGCCCGGTCATGATCGCCTGCCGGCAGCACGCGCTGCTGCAGCCCGAGCCGTACGGGGTGTGGGGCGGGCTCACCGCCGCCGAGCGCCGCGTGGTGCTGGCGCGGATGCGCCGCCGGGCCGGCGAGCTGCGGCAGCAGCCGGGCAGCGAGCCGATCGCCGCCGCGGGCTGACCTGCCCGCCGTACGTCCGCCGTACGTCCGCTGCACGTCACGCCGTACGTCCGCCGTACACCATGACGCCATGCGAAAGGGGCGGCTCCCGACGGGGCCGCCCCTTCGCGCAGGGCTGCTACTGGGCCCGGTCGAAGTCGATCGCGCTGTAGGCGCGCAGCTTCGAGAGCCGGTGGGTGGAGTCGATCTTCCGGATCGTGCCCGACTTGGAGCGCATGACCAGCGAGGACGTGGACGCCGTCGCCGAGCGGTAGTGCACGCCGCGCAGCAGCTCGCCGTCGGTGATGCCGGTGGCGACGAAGAAGACGTTCTCGCCGGAGACCAGGTCGTCGGTGGTCAGGACGCGGTCCAGGTCGTGGCCGGCGTCGAGGGCCTTCTGGCGCTCGGCGTCGTCCTTGGGCCACAGCTTGCCCTG
Organism: Streptomyces sp. NPDC089799; assembly: GCF_040684755.1. Taxonomy (NCBI): domain Bacteria; kingdom Bacillati; phylum Actinomycetota; class Actinomycetes; order Kitasatosporales; family Streptomycetaceae; genus Streptomyces; species Streptomyces sp. NPDC089799. Next base: position 38,413 of record NZ_JBFBGR010000023.1, read on the forward strand.
GATCACGCCGCCGAGGCACTTTATGGCGCACGCCGAGATGATGCCCTCGGGGGTGCCGCCGATGCCGAGCAGCAGGTCCACGCCGGTGCCCTCGCGGGCGGCCATGATGGAGCCGGCGACGTCGCCGTCCGAGATGAACTTGATGCGGGCGCCGGTCTCGCGGATCTCCTTGACGATGCCCTCGTGGCGGGGGCGGTCCAGGATCACCACGGTGACGTCCTCGACGGCCATGCCCTTGGCCTTGGCGACGCGGCGGATGTTGACCGAGACGGGGGCGTTGATGTCGACGAAGTCGGCGGCCTCGGGGCCGGTGACCAGCTTGTCCATGTAGAAGACCGCGGACGGGTCGAACATGGTGCCGCGGTCGGCGGCGGCCAGTACGGCGATGGCGTTCGGCATGCCCTTGGCGTTGAGCGTGGTCCCGTCGATCGGGTCGACGGCGATGTCGACCTCGGCGCCGGTGCCGTCGCCGACCCGCTCGCCGTTGAAGAGCATCGGGGCTTCGTCCTTCTCGCCTTCGCCGATGACCACGACGCCGTTCATCGAAACGGTGGAGATCAGGGTGCGCATGGCGTTGACCGCGGCACCGTCGGCGCCGATCTTGTCGCCACGCCCGACCCAGCGGCCGGCGGCCAGGGCGGCGGCCTCGGTCACCCGGACCAGTTCCAGGGCGAGGTTGCGGTCGGGGGCCTCGGGAGAGACTTCGAGCTGGGGCGGCAGGTTGTGGTGCTCGGTCATCGGAGCGCACCTTTCTGTACGACGACGGCCGTGAAGTGAGGGTGCTGGAACTCTATCGGTACGTCGACAAATTGAGCAGAGGGGGTCACTTATGAGCGGCAATTCGGACAGCCGGCGCTCCGGCTGACGGTCTCGGACCGGGCCGGCACCGGTTCCGTACGGCGCCCGGGGCAGTCTGCGGTCCGCCGCCGGGGCGGCGCCAGAGGCGCACCGGAGGCGCACGGGAGGCGCACCGGAGGGGCGCCGGGAAGGCGCCGGAGGTGTGCCGGGGACGCGCCGGGGAGGCTCCGGGGCCGCGCCGGAGGCGTGCCGGGGACGCGCCGGGGACACGCTGGAGGCGGACCCCCGTCCGTGATCGTTCGGGCCGTACGGGACGATAGGGGACGTGGCAGGTATGAAAGGCAAGCAGACGGTCTTGGACATGGTCCGGTCGCTGGCGGTGCTCGGGGTCATCGTGGGCGGGATCTACATCTTCATCCCGCATGACGAAAAGGCCGACCCGACGCGCGTGGTGGACTACCGCGTCGAGACCATCACCGCCCGGAGGGCGGCTCCCTACCCGCTGGCCGCGCCCGTCGGGCTGGCGAAGGAGTGGCGGGCGACCTCGGTCACGTACGAGCGGAAGAACTCCAACGCCTGGCACCTGGGCTTCCTCGACCCCGAGAACCAGTACGTGGCGGTGGAGCAGTCCAGCGACCCCTCCGAGAAGTACCTGGCGTCCGTGACGCAGCAGGCCCGGGCCACCGGCCGGACGCAGCAGGTCGGGGGCACCGCCTGGGAGGTCTGGGACGGCCCGAAGTACGACGCGCTGGTGCTGAAGGGCGACGGGCACGTGACGGTGGTGACCGGCACCGGATCCGCCGAGCAGCTCGGCGCGATGGCCGGGGCGCTGGAGTTCAAGAAGGGCTGAGGCCCGAGGGCCCGCACGCGCACGAAGCACACGTACCTCAACGGCAAAGGCCGCCCCACCCGGAGAACCGGGGCGGGCGGCCTTTGCCGTGCGCTGTGTGTGCTTCGTGCGCTCGGTGCGCGATCAGATCGTGGTGACGACCTGGTCGAAGTCCAGGCGCGGGGAGCGCGGGAACCAGGCGTCCTCGCCGGGCTTGCCGATGTTGACCACCATGATCGGGGTGTGGTCGTCGTCCAGGAACTCCTTCTGCACGCCGGCGAAGTCCACACCGGTCATCGGGCCGGCGGCCAGGCCGGCGGCGCGCACGCCCACGATGAAGTAGGCGGCCTGCAGGGCGGCGTTCAGCAGCGCGGACTGCTCGCGGACCGGGCGCGCGCTGAAGAAGGCGTCCTTGGCCTGCGGGAAGTGCGGGAGCAGCTGCGGGAGCTCCTCGTGGAACTCGTTGTCCGCGGAGAGGATCGCGACCAGCGGGGCGGCGGCGGTCTTGGCCTGGTTGCCCTCCATCAGGTGCTTCACCAGGCGCTCGCGGGCCTCCGGCGAGCGGACCAGGGTGATCCGCAGCGGCGTTCCGTTGAAGGCGGTCGGACCGTACTTGACCAGGTCGTATATCGCCTGGACCTGCTCCTCGGTCACCGGCTCGTCGGTGAAGGAGTTGGCAGTGCGGGCCTCGCGGAACAGGAGGTCCTGGGCGGCGGCGTCAAGAACGAGGGACATGGAAAAGCCTTCTTCCAGCGGAGCGGGCGGTGCGTTGTTCAAAACCGTACAACCAGATAGGTGAAAATTCAACCAACCGGTCGGCGGTCCGTCAGGTTCCCGTGATCCGCTTCGTCCCCCGCCCGTTCCGGGCGCCCCTCCGCTAGCCCTCGCGGCCCCCGTCGGCGGCGTCCGCCGCGTCCCGGGCCGCCAGTGCGGAGTCCAGCCGGGCGCGGGCCCCCTCCAGCCAGTGCCGGCAGACCTTCGCGAGCTCCTCGCCGCGCTCCCAGAGCGCGAGGGACTCCTCCAGCGAGGTGCCGCCCGCCTCCAGCTTGCGGACCACCTCGATGAGCTCGTCCCGGGCCTGCTCGTACCCCAGCGCCGTCTCTGCCTCGGCCATTCCTGCCACCTTATATGTGTCGTACAACGAAAATATTGCGGCTGTGTGAAGCCGCCTAGTGCCCCTCGTCGCCCGCAGCCGAGTGCCTCTCGCCACCCGCCTCCGGGTGCCCCTCGGCCACCGAGACGGTGAACCCGCCCGCCGAGACCCGTGCCCGCAGCACCTCGCCCGCTGAGACCTCCTCCGGCGACCGCACCACGTGCCCGTCGGCCCGCTGCAGCACCGCGTAGCCGCGCTCCAGCGTGGCCGCCGGGGACAGCGCCACCACCCGGGCGCGGGTGTGCGCGAGCTCCGACTCGGCCCGGTCCAGCAGATGCCCCAGGGTCCGCCGACTGCGCCCCAGCAGCGCCTCCAGCTCGTCCTCCCGGGTCTCCACCATCCGCTGCGGATGCACGAACACCGGCCGCCCCAGCGCGTGCGCCAGGCCCCGTTCCTCCCGGTCCAGCAGGCCCCGTACGGCGCGCAGGGCGCGGTCGCGCAGCTGCCGGACCCGTTCCAGCTCCTCCCCGACGTCCGGGACCACCTTCTTCGCGGCGTCCGTCGGCGTGGACGCCCGCAGGTCGGCCACCAGGTCCAGCAGCGGGGTGTCCGGCTCGTGCCCGATCGCCGAGACCACCGGGGTGCGGGCCTCCGCCACCGCCCGTACGACCTGCTCGTCGGAGAACGGCAGCAGGTCCTCCACGCTGCCGCCGCCGCGCGCCACGATGATCACGTCCACCTCGTCGACGGCGTCCAGCTCCTTGACCGCCTGGACCACCTGGGGCACCGCGTGCACCCCCTGGACCGCCACGTTGCGGACCTCGAAGCGGACCGCGGGCCAGCGGCGCCGGGCGTTCTCCAGCACGTCCCGCTCGGCCGCCGAGGCCCGGCCCACCACCAGCCCGACCAGCTGCGGCAGGAACGGCAGCGGCTTCTTGCGCTCCGGGGCGAACAGGCCCTCGGCGGCCAGCGAGCGCTTGAGCCGCTCCAGCCGGGCCAGCAGCTCCCCGATGCCCACCGGCCTTATCTCGAAGGCGCGCAGGCTGAGCTGACCGCGCGGCGCGTACCACTCGGGCTTGGCCAGTACGACCACCCGTGCGCCCTCCGACACCGCGTCCGCGACCTCGTCGAAGACCTGCCGGTAGCAGGTGACGCTCACCGAGATGTCGTGCGAGGGGTCGCGCAGGGTCAGGAAGACCACCCCCGCGCCCGGACGGCGCGACAGCTGGGTGATCTGCCCCTCCACCCACACCTGACCGAGCCGCTCGATCCAGCCCCCGATGAGCCGGGACACCTGGCCGACGGGCAGCGGCGCATCGGCCGACGTATTCAGACCCATGCCCGAAGGCTAACGGGAGCCGCCGACAAGCCCCCTCGTTCAGGGCCCCGTTCCCGGCCCGTTGGCCCGCCCGGTCCCCGGCCCGGTCCGCCGCCCCCGCTGTGCCACCAGCACCGCCAGCCCCCCGGCCAGCCATACCGCGCCCACCACCTGCGCCGTCCGGGAGGCCTCGGCGATCACCGCCACCGTCACCGCCGCGCCCAGCACCGGCACCAGCAGGTGCTTCCACCAGCTGGGCGGACCGTCCTTCCGCCGCACCCAGAACCACCCCACCACCGAGGCGTGCAGCAGGGTGAACGCCACCAGCGCCCCGATGTTCACCACCGAGACCAGGTGGTCCAGCCCGTCGTCCCGGCGGGCCGCCCACACCGCGGCGGTCAGCGTGATCGCCGCCGCCACCAGCAGCGCCGCCCGCGGGGTGCCGCCCGAGGTGCGGGCCAGCACGCGCGGCAGCCGGCCCTCCCGGGCCATCGCGAACAGCAGCCGCCCGGCCGCCGCCTGCCCGGCCAGTGCCGCGAAAGCCGCCCCGACCGCCTTGCTCGCCGCCACCAGGTCGTGCAGCCACGGCCCGACCGAGGCGTCCACCGCGTCGTAGAAGGCGGGCCCCTGCAGGGCCGGGTCCGCCGCCAGCTCCGCCGCCGGGACCGGGGTCAGCAGGGCCGCCAGATAGGTCTGGGCGACGAACAGCACGCCGGTCAGCGCCAGGCAGCACAGCAGCGCCCGGGCGACCCGCTCCGAGCCTCCGGTGACCTCCTCCGCGAAGGACGCGATCGCGTCGAAGCCCAGGTACGACAGCACCGCCACCGAGACCGCGCCCAGCACCGCTCCCGTGCTGAACCCGAGCGAGCCGTCCCCGGTCAGCGGCGACAGCCAGCCGCGCCGGGCGCCGTCCTCCGCCAGCACGGTCACCGCGGCCACCAGGAACACCAGGAGCACCACGATCTCCATGGCGAGCACGACGAAGCCGACGCGCGCGGCGGCCCGTACGCCCCACAGGTTGAGCAGCGTGGTCACCACCACCGCCAGGGCCGTCCACACCCACCGGGAGACCTCCGGCACCAGCGCGTTCATCGCGATCCCGGAGAAGAGGTAGGCCACCGCGGGGATCAGCAGGTAGTCCAGCAGCGCCATCCAGCCGGCGATCAGCCCCGCGCCCTCGCCGAGCCCCTTGCGCGCGTAAGTGAACACCGACCCGGCCTGCGGGGCCACCCGCACCATCTGGGCGTAGGAGAACGCGGTGAGCCCCATCGCGACGGTCGCACAGAGGTAGACCAGGGCGACCGCGCCGTGCGAGCGGGCGTCGAGGGTGCCGAAGATGCCGACCGGGGCCATGGGGGCGATGAACAGCAGCCCGTAGACCACCAGGTCCCGGAAGCCGAGATTCCGCCGCAGTCCGCCCTTGCGGTCGCCGGCCTCCGCCCGGACCTCCGCCATGCTTCCTCCGAGCGAGGGGGTGAACAGGATTCCGCCCCAGTCTCTGTCGGCGGACCGATCTTCGGGCTCAGCGACGCGGCCGTACGATGGTCCACATGACTGCTCCCGCTTCGCCCGCCTCCCGTCGCCGTGTGCTGCTCGCCGCCCCCCGCGGTTACTGCGCGGGCGTCGACCGAGCCGTGATCGCCGTAGAGAAGGCCCTTGAGCAGTACGGCGCTCCGGTCTACGTACGCCACGAGATCGTGCACAACAAGTACGTCGTCCAGACGCTGGAGAAGAAGGGCGCGATCTTCGTCGAGCGGACGGAGGAGGTCCCGCCCGGCAACATCGTGATGTTCTCGGCGCACGGCGTGGCGCCCGTGGTGCACGAGGAGGCCGCCCGCGGCCGGCTCGCGACCATCGACGCGACCTGCCCCCTGGTCACCAAGGTGCACAAGGAGGCCATCCGGTACGCGAACGAGGACTTCGACATCCTCCTGATCGGCCACGAGGGCCACGAGGAGGTCATCGGCACCTCCGGCGAGGCCCCCGACCACATCACGATCGTCGACGGCCCGCACGACGTGGACAAGGTCACCGTCCGGGACGAGTCCAAGGTCGTCTGGCTCTCCCAGACCACTCTTTCGGTCGACGAGACCATGGAGACGGTCGACGCGCTGAAGACGAAGTTCCCGCTCCTCGTCTCGCCGCCGAGCGACGACATCTGCTACGCCACCTCCAACCGCCAGGCCGCGGTGAAGGTGATGGGCGCGGACTCCGACCTGGTCATCGTGGTCGGCTCCAGGAACTCCTCGAACTCCATCCGGCTGGTCGAGGTCGCCAAGGACGCCGGCGCCAAGGCCGCCTACCTGGTCGACTTCGCGAGCGAGATCGACGAGGCGTGGCTGGAGGGCGTCGAGACGATCGGCCTGACCTCCGGCGCCTCGGTCCCCGAGGTCCTGGTCGAAGAGGTCCTCGAATGGCTGGCCGGGCGCGGGTACGCCGACGTCGAGATCGTCAAGACGGCGGAGGAGTCGATCACCTTCTCGCTGCCCAAGGAACTGCGCCGCGACCTGCGGGCCGAAGCGGCGGAACTGGTCGCAGACAAGTAGCTCCTTTCGTACGGTATGTCCATGCAGACGACGCAGATCATGGGCGTGGACATCGGCGGGTCCGGCATCAAGGGCGCTCCCGTGGACCTGGCGCGGGGCGAGCTGGCGGCCGAGCGCCACAAAGTACTGACACCGCACCCGGCCACCCCCGAGGGGGTGGCCGGGTGCGTCGCAGAGGTGGTCCGGCACTTCGAGTGGGCAGGGCCGGTGGGGATCACCTTCCCCGGGGTCGTCACGAACGGGATCACCCGTTCGGCGGCCAACGTGGACGACGCGTGGATCGATCTGGACGCGCGGGCCCTGCTCTCCCGGGAGCTGGGCGGGCTGCCGGTGACGGTCCTCAACGACGCGGACGCGGCGGGCGTCGCCGAGATGCGGTACGGCGCGGGGCGCGGCCGCCAGGGCACCGTCGTCCTGCTCACCCTGGGCACGGGCATCGGCAGCGCCCTCTTCACGGACGGCCACCTGGTCGCCAACAGCGAGCTCGGCCACCTGGAGCTGCACGGGCACGACGCGGAGACGCGGGCCTCGGTGAAGGCGAAGGAGGACGGGGACCTGAGCTGGGAGCACTGGGCGAAGCGGCTGCACAAGTACCTGGCCCACGTGGAGATGCTCTTCTCGCCGGACCTCTTCATCCTGGGCGGCGGCGTCAGCCGCAAGCCGGAGAAGTTCCTCCCGCTGATCACCGGCATCCGCGCGGAGATCGTCCCGGCCCGGCTGCAGAACAACGCGGGCATCGTCGGCGCGGCGATGGCCGCCCGGGACGGCCACTAGCGCTGCTGAAGGCGTGGGCAGGCGTTCCGCAGGGCGGAACGGGTGGGCACACCGGAACGCCGCCCAGCAGGCAACGCTCCCGCCCCACCGGAGCAATGGCTTGCTCCGCCGCAGCCGGCGGCCCTGGGCGGGGGCGGCCCCGTCAGCGGGGTCGGGGCGTCAGCCCTGCACGGGCACTCGGCGGGCAGCCGTGCGCAGCTTGCGCCGGCTGCTCCACACCGCGCGCCGCCCCAGCGCGATCAGCGCCGCGACCAGCGTCCCGGCGTACAGCCAGCCCGCGTGCATCGACAGTGCCGTGACCACTCCCATCACCTGCCCGCCGAAGCCGCCCGACCCGCCCGCGACCGGCCACACCCCCACCGCGAAGGCGATCGGCACCGACACCGGAGCCGTGATCAGGTCGGCCGGCCGCACCCAGAGCGCGGTCACCGCGGCCACCGGCAGGAACAGCACCCCGTACGCGATCAGGGACACGTCGAAGACCAGCCAGTCGATCCCGCCCGCCAGCACCATCGCGGCGCAGGCGAACAGCCCGCCGCCCAGCCCGGTCAGCCGCGGTCTGGGCAGCCGCCCCGGCCCGCCCGCCCCGCCCGGCCGCGGCCGGGGCCGTACGGCCGCCGCGCCGACCGCGCCCGGCGGCCGCCGCTGGGCCGGAGGCGCCGGGGGCCGCTGCTGCCGTCGCTGCGCGGGGTGATGATCTGACCGCACCCTGTATTGCTCCACCCCCTGAGGCTAGGTCCCGCACCCCGGTTCGAGGCCCTGGGACACGCGTAAACTGTCTGATGGCCCGTGCCCGGGCCGTACCCTCCAGCAGCTACGGGAAGTCGCCAACGTGTCGCTCACGATCGGAATCGTCGGTCTGCCGAATGTCGGCAAGTCGACCCTGTTCAACGCCCTGACCAAGAACGACGTGCTGGCGGCCAACTACCCGTTCGCCACCATCGAGCCCAACGTCGGCGTCGTCGGTGTCCCGGACCCGCGCCTGGCCGTCCTCGCGGGCATCTTCGGCTCGGCGAAGGTCCTCCCGGCGACGGTCGACTTCGTCGACATCGCGGGCATCGTGCGCGGTGCCTCGGAGGGCGAGGGCCTGGGCAACAAGTTCCTCGCGAACATCCGCGAGTCGGACGCCATCTGCCAGGTCATCCGCGCCTTCAAGGACGAGAACGTCGTCCACGTCGACGGCAAGGTCTCGCCGAAGGACGACATCGAGACGATCAACACCGAGCTGATCCTCGCCGACCTCCAGTCCATCGAGAAGGCCGAGCCGCGCCTGACGAAGGAGTCCCGCCTCCAGAAGGACAAGGTCGCGGTCCTCGCGGCCGTCGTCGAGGCCAGGAAGATCCTCGAAGCCGGCGACACCCTCTTCTCCAAGGGCATCACGAAGGGCACCGAGCAGGGCGACCTCCTGCACGAGCTCCACCTGCTCACCACGAAGCCCTTCCTCTACGTCTTCAACGTGGACGAGGACGAGCTGACCGACGACGCCTTCAAGGCGGAGCAGTCGGCGCTGGTCGCCCCGGCCGAGGCGATCTTCCTCAACGCCAAGCTGGAGGCGGACCTCGCCGAGCTCGACGACGAGGAGGCCCTGGAGCTCCTCCAGTCGGTCGGCCAGGACGAGCCCGGCCTCGCCACTCTCGGCCGCGTCGGCTTCGCCACGCTGGGCCTGCAGACCTACCTGACGGCCGGCCCGAAGGAAACCCGCGCCTGGACCATCAAGCAGGGCGCGACCGCCCCGGAGGCGGCCGGCGTGATCCACACCGACTTCCAGCGCGGCTTCATCAAGGCCGAGGTCATCTCCTTCGCGGACCTGGTCGACTGCGGCTCGGTCGCCGAAGCCCGCGCCAAGGGCAAGGCCCGCATGGAGGGCAAGGAGTACGTCATGCAGGACGGCGACGTGGTCGAGTTCCGCTTCAACGTCTGAGCGCACACCCGTAGACGGCCTGACCTGCGAGAACGCGGGTCAGGCCGTTGTGCTGTCCGCAGCAGTCCGCAACACCTGGAGCGGCTACGTGTCGTAGACCGTGGAGCGGTGTCCGACGTGTACGACCCACACCACCAGTTCCCCGTTGTCGATCGTGTAGACGACACGGTGGTCGCCGACCCGTAGGCGGCGGCGCTCAGGCTGGGATACGAGTGGGGTGGTGTTGAAGCCGAAGGGGTCGCTCTCCAGCTCTGTCAGTTTGGCCAGGATGCGAAGAGCCATGTCGCGCGGGATCTTGCGCAGCTCGGCTTGGGCCTCGGGCCGGAATACCGTGCGGTAGTCACTCACTGCGTGCCAGCGTCTCCCTCATCACGTCCTCGATCGGGACGCCGACGGCCGGGTTCGCCATGCGCTCGTCGATGATGCGGTTGATCTCGCGCTCTTCCCACTCCTGGTACTTGCGCAGAACCTCGATCGAGACCACGGCGGCAACCTGCTTGCCGCGACGGGTGATGACAGTGGGTACGTCGTCGCGGTCGGCCCGTTCGACGACTTCGGCCAAGTGAGCGCGTACGTCGCGGATGGACTCTATGGGCAGCGGCTGAGTCATGCTTCAAGGGTACCGAGTGTGCCATGTGTACACAATCTGTGGTCCCCGCACTCGTTCGGATGACTTACCGATTGGGTGGCCATTTAGGCTGCGAAGCGCACTGGTGTGTTACGCGCGGTTCGGACTGCCGCGATGTGCTCAGGGGCGTGCGAGGGATGTCGCCCGGGCGACGATTCTTGATCGCGCGTTCGCTGAGGCGATGGATTCCGTGCTGACAGACCGGCGCCAGCTGGCAGCCCTGGCTAGCAGCGTGGTCGACCTGATGAATGCCGTGGCTCGCCAAGAGCCGCTGAGCTTGGTCGTTGACGATGGCGCGGTGAGCGATGTCCTGGAGGAAGGGAGGGACGTCAAACCCTGGCGAGCGGCCGGCGTGCTGCTCCTGGCGTTTTCGGTCTGCTCCGGTGTTGCGCTTGGGTTCCAGGGCATCGGACTGGACTCCGCCGGCCTATCCGCCGTGCTGTCGCTGTTCGCCGCCTACGCATGGACCGTGATGGATCGCTACGGAGTTCTTGGAGGGCGCCGGCCTCCGGCTCAGGTAGGCGCGACTTCCGCAGTTCTAGCCACTGGTGCTGAATCCCATCTGGAAGTGGTGCTCGCTCAACGAGGTCGGGTTCCATGAGGCTTCGGCCGTGCCGGAGAAGGCCCTCGACTGACGTTCCCGCAAGCGGAGGCACTGTGGTCAACATTCCGGCGAGCACGAGGGCGTATCCCGTACGAGCCGGGCATGTCGTCGAGCACGCGGTGCCCGGGGCAGGGCCAGGGGCAGCGGTGGTTCACCTGCGCACTCTCGTCGACGGGCCGGTCGGTATGCCATGGATTTCCACGGCCTCGGCGCGCCCGGCCGGTCCGCAGCCAGTCCGCACGACACCCGTAAACGATCGTCGGGACCCAACGCACACCAACGGGGAAATGCCTGGTCAGAGGGCTGCATGCGGCTCCGCCGCAGGTCAGGATCAGGTCGCAGGCATTCCGCTTCAACGTGTAGCAGGGGACCTGCGGCACGCCGCTGGTCTGGCAAACATGCAGGTCAAAAGGGGTTCGACTCTTCGGGGTCGGACCCCTGACCGCTGTCCGTGCCGGGGTGGTGCTCGTACGGTCGGCGATCCGGTGCGCCCGCCCGTAGGGGCGTCGAGAGTGGTACGTCATCGGGTACCACTTGAGGGAAGGTGGCGTGGTCGCGGCGGATCGACGACGAGCACCGGCTGGTCTGTCCGGTCACGGGCAAGGAGATCGTCATCCTCGCGGCGCGCTACCGCTGTTGACCGCAGGGGAAGGGTGCGGCTCCGTCAGGGGGCGGGCCCTGCTTCCTTTGTCGAGCGGTGGTTGAGCGTGGTGCGGGGGGCTGAGACCCTGGGGGCGTGACTAGGGGAAGCGGGCCGACAGTGGAGTCTGGGCTGTGAACGGCAGGGGGCGGGTTGCCGTGGACCATGCGACCGCCGCGGTCGTGAGCGTGGTCGTGCCGCTGGAGCCGGGGATCAACCTCCCCGCGCACAATCATCCGCAGCACCAGCTGACGTGGGCGCCGGGTGCGCCGCTCACGATCGAGGTCGACAACCTGCGCTGGGTGGTGGAGCGTTCGCGTGCCCTGTGGATTCCCGGCGGTCTCGACCACGCCGTGGTCCCGCACTCGTCCTCCGAGATGCTGTCGCTCTACTTCGAACCGGACGTGTGCCCGCTGCGCTGGGAAGTGCCCACCGTCGTCGATGCCACCGGGCTGGTCGGACCGCTGCTGTCCCATCTGGTGGAGCTCGGCACCGGGACCACCGAGCACCGGGCCCGGGTCACGGCCCTGCTGTGGGACCTGCTGAAGCCGATCTCGGTCGCCGCGATCCCGACCATTCTCCCCACCGATCCGCTGGCCCTGCGGATCGCCCTGGCCATCAAGCAGGATCCCGCCGACGCCCGTGATCTGGAGCACTGGAGCCGGGAGGTGGGCGCGTCGGTACGTACGCTCTCCCGCCGGTTCCGCGCGGAGACCGGCACCAGTTTCAGCAACTGGCGTACGTACGAGCGGCTCAACGCGGCGTTGCCCATGCTGGGCATGGGACAGCCGGTCTCCCGGGTCGCGCACGCGGTCGGCTATGCGACGTCCAGCGCGTTCGTCACCGCGTTCCGGCGCGAGATGGGCACCACTCCCGCCGCCTACTTCGGCGGGAGCGGTGCCCCCTCCACGCTCACGGAGCCGTCGGCTGCGACTGGCGCCGGCTGACCCGGCGGCGGTCGATCGCGAAGGCGGTGGCCGCGATGACCACGGAGACCGCGCCGATGATCGTGCCCAGGTTCGCCACCGAGTTCAGGGCGTCGATCGACGCGCTGTCGGCGACCCGGGTCAGCGCGGGCACGGCGTCCGCGAACTGTGACGGTACGGCCTCGACCACCTCGTGCCCGGCCCCGGACCCGACCAGGTCGACGAACTGGCCCTGGAGGTCCTGCGGGACCGTTCCGATCCCGGGGACCGCCGCGAGCCCGGACTCCGCCTTGTCGGTGGCGACATGGGTGAACATCGCGCCGAGAGCGGCGATGCCCATGGCCATGCCGACCTGCCGCAGGGTGGCGAAGGTGGCGCTGGACATGCCCGCGTTCTCCTGCGAGGCGAAGGTCAGCGACGCCGCCTGGTTCATCGACGTGAGCGCGCCGATGCCCAGACCGCCGACGATCATGCCGGGCAGGAAGTGGGTCCAGCTGTCGTCGTGGCCGTAGTTGCCGAGCAGCCACATGCCCACGGTCACCACGGCCATGGTGACGGTCAGCCCGATCCCGAACGGCACCCGCTTGGCGAGGATGGGGGTGACGGCCGCGGCGACCATCGCGCAGGCGCTGATCGGCATCAGCCGGAGCCCCATCTCCAGCGGTGTGTAGCCCTGACCCAGCAGGAACAGCGCCAGATAGGTGGACGAGGCCATCAGCGTGGCCATGTGCGCCGCCGACACGATCGCGGTGCCGGTGAAGCCGGGCTTCTTCGCCATCGAGATGTCGAAGAGGGGGTGGCTGGCCCGTGTCTGCCAGAACAGGAAGGCGGCCAGCAGGAGGACCCCGGCCACGATCAGGGTGATGACCGTCCCGGACGTCCAGCCGAGTGCGTGGCTGCGGGTCATGGCGAACACGGCGGCCACCAGACCGCCGGTGAGCAGCAGGGAGCCCAGCCAGTCGGCGCGGTGGCTCTGGGCGCTCTCCGTCTCGGGCATCTTCCTCGCCGCCAGGACGACCATCGCGATGCCGATCGGCACGTTGATGAGGAAGATCGAGCGCCAGCCGAACTGGGTGACCAGAGCACCGCCGACGACCGGGCCGAGGACGGTCGCGCTCGCCATCACGGCCCCGTAGACGCCGATCGCCTTCGCCCGGGCACCCGCCTCGGGGAACGCGGCCGCCAGCAGGGGCAGCGCCGTGGCGAACAGCATGGCGGCGCCGATGCCCTGCACCACGCGCAGGACGTCGAGCTGCACGATGCTGCCCGCCATCGTCATCGCCAGCGACGATGCGGTGAACACCGCCATGCCGACCGTGTGGATCCGCTTGCGGCCGTAGCGGTCGCCGAGCGTGGCGAAGGTCAGAAGCACACCGGCGAGCGGGATCGAGTAGGCGTCGACCACCCACTGCAGCCCGTCGATGGAGGCGTCGAAGTCGGCGCGGATGTCGGCGAGCGCGGCCGAGACGACCATCGCGTCGAGCATCAGCATGAAGATGGCGACGCAGACCATGAACAGCACGAGACCGGGCCGGCGCGGTGCTGCACCGGCCGGCGTCGAACCGCGAGCCGTCGCGGTCGTCGCTGTCGAGGACATGGGAACTCCCAGGGATCGGACACGGATGTCGGATGCGGAGGAAGCGCCCGGGCCCGGGAATGATTCCGCACTGATCACGCTAGAGGCGCGAAGGGCCGGGGGGAACGGTGGTCGAGGACAGCCGGTTGCGCGCAGCGGACAACTTCGGTCCGGCACGGCAGGGGGATTGCGCGCAGCGGACACGGAGATGCGTGTACCGGCCAAGAGCGGCCCCGCGCCCGTTCCCTCCGGTTGACTCGGGGGACGCGCCGCCGGGTGGGTCAGAGGCCGCGGACCGCGGCGATGGTGAAGGTGGTCGGGGTGCCCGTGGAGGGGGTCAGGGGACCACCCTTGTCGAACTGGGAGCGGACGACCAGGGTGCGGCCGTGGCTGCGGGCCAGGGTGGTCGGGATCTGCAGGGACGGGTCGGTCAGGCGGGTGGTGAGGCGGGCGCGGGTGCCGTCGGCCGAGAGCTGCCAGCGGCTGAGGGTGTTGGTGGTGTTGTGGGCCACCCGCAGCGTGCCGCCGGGGGAGAGGAGCAGGCCGTCGGCTGCCTTCATGTCCCCGCCCCGGAGGTCGACCCGGGTGATCGCGTCCGAGCGGAGGTCGATCCGGTACAGCTCGCCGGCGGTCATGTCCACGGTGAGGAGGAAGCGGCCGGCCGGGTCGGAGACGATGCCGTTCAGCGTGATGGCGCCGGCCGGGAGGTCCAGGTCGTACGCCACGTCGAGCGTGCCGGTGCCGCGGGCCAGGTCGGCGGGGGTGACCCGGTAGACGGCGGAGCGGAAGCTGTCCGTCAGGTAGGCCGTGCCGTCCGGAGTGATCGTCAGGTCGTTGATGAAGAAGGGCTCGCCGCCCGTCGCCTCGAAGTGGGCGATGCGGGTGCGGGTGGCCGGGTCGTAGACCGTCACGCCGGTGGTGGAATCGGTCACCCAGAGCCGCCCCCGGGCGTCCACGCGCAGTCCGTTGGCGGTGTCCCGGCCGTCCGCGCCGGCCGGCAGGAAGACCTCGGCCGTGCGCTGTCCGGGGCGGGCCCGGTAGACCGTGCCGTCCGCGTAGGAGCCGACGTAGACGTCGCCGGTGCGGTCGTCCACGGCGATGCCCTCCGGATAGGCCTTCGCGCCCGGCAGGACGTACGCAGTCGATATGTGGGGGCGGGCGGCAGCTGCCGTATGCGTGGCCGCCGAGGCGGGGACGGACGCCGGGGCGGGTGCAGACGCCGACGCCGAGGGGGCGGCGGCCAGGGTTGCCAGCAGGGCCGTGGCGATGGCCGCCGTGCGCTTCAGGTGTGCTCGCATGATGATCAGACCTCTCGTGTCGATGTGAAAGCGAATGTATGTTAGAGCTCTAATGCCTGCAAGGGCTTTATGATTCGGACATGACCTCCATGCCCGCCGAGGAGCGCATCGGCTCCCACATCAAGCGCGCCGAGCAGGCTCTGATGGCGGCGAAGCACGCCGCGCTCAAGCCGGCCGGAGTAACGGTTCCTCAGTACGCCGCGCTGCTCTGCCTCGCCGAGAACCCCGGGATCTCCGCCGCCGCGCTGGCCCGGATGTGCGGGGTCACGCCGCCGACGATGAACACCGTGCTGAAGAACCTCCAGGAGCGCGGACTCATCGAGCGCACCCCGCACGAGTGGCACCGGAACGTGCTGGAGACCCGGCTCACCGACGAGGGCCGGACCGTGATGGCGGTGGCGGACGAGGCGGCCGTACGGGTCGAGCGGGCGCTCGCCGGGACGTTCACGGAGGAGGAGCGGGAACTGCTGGTCACGCTGCTGGGGCGGTGCGGCGAACTGCTCGACTCCCGGCCCTGAGGCCGGAAGGGCGCCCCGTTCATCGGGGATTCACATCATCTTTTTGACGGGATTTGCAACCCGGCGGGGCATGGATGCATCAGGACCAATGGGATGACCACCCGTTTGTCCGGCGTGATGCGCGGGGCAGCCATGACCTTCGGAGCGAAGCCCGTGCACCAGTACCCGCCCCAGCCGCCCCAGGCGCAGCAGCCGCCCCAGGCGTGGCAGATGCAGCAGACGCAGCAGATGGACCGGACGCAGCCGATGCCGCGGATGCATCACGCCTACGAGCCGCCGCAGCCGCCGCCAACCCGGCGGTCGCGCAAGAAGGTCTGGATCGGCGCGGCGCTCGTCGTCACTCTGCTCGCGGGCAGCGGTGCCGGCTGGGCGTACTGGAAGACGGACTGGTTCGACGGCAACGGCCAGACGGTGAGTTACGGCACTCCGTCCGCGGCCGGCGGCGGGAAGACCGGCGGTGGGGCGACCGGTGACGGGAGCGCCCCGGCGCCGTCCGGGGACCCGGACCTGTCGCTGCCCACCGGCCCCGCGGCGACGTTCAAGCAGACCGGCAGGCTCGACGACGGCACCCGCATATCCAAGACCCGCCTCAAGGGCGCCAAGTCCGGCTTCGAGGGCGACGTATGGGTGTGGACGCCCAAGGAGTACGACGATCCCCGGTACGCCAAGAGCGGTTTCCCGGTCCTCATCGCCCTCCCCGGCGGCAACGGCTACCCGGCCAACTACTGGGCCGACCGCAGCCTCGGCCTGCAGAAGGCGATCGGCGAGGGCGTCAAGAAGGGCACCAGCCTGCCCTTCGTCGTGGTCATGCCGGTCCTCAACCCGGACGGCAAGTACTACTACGACGGCTCCGACATCCCCGGCCGCGCCAAGATGGGGACCTGGATGGCCGAGGACGTCCCCGACTTCGCCAAGGCCAACTTCCGCACCTGGAAGTCCCGCGACGGCTGGGCCTTCATGGGCAACTCCTCCGGCGCGTTCGTCGGCCTCAAGCAGGTCCTGCAGCACCCGGACCGCTTCAAGGCCGTGATCTCGAACGGCCCCGACATCGTCCCCGACTCCCCCCTCTGGCGCGGCCACCAGAAGGAGATGGACGCCAACAACCCGGAGAAGCTGGCCCAGAAGATGATCGACAGCCCGGGGAGCCCCGAGGTGTACGTCAACTTCCAGTACGGCACCAAGGAGGGCGGCCGGGCCAAGCTGGACCAGTTCAGGCAGAAGTACGGCAAGGGCCCGGTCAAGGTGGACATCCACGAGATCCGGGGCGGCGACCACAACGGCTGGGACTACGTCCGGGGCATGAAGGAGAGCGCCCTGGAGAAGACCAGCAAGGTGATGAAGGCCCCGGTCCCGGAGCGGTGATTCGCCGTTCGCCGCGTTGACGACCGCCGGACCTTGCCGCTGCGCACGGGGCGGCCGGAGCCGGTGGTGGCCGTGCAGGCGGCGGCGCGTTCGGCTGGTCCGGCGGCCACGAGTGGCGCGCGCCACGTCCGTTCCCGACGCGCCGGGCACCACCGGAGGCAACCCCCGAGGGGATTTCGGGCTCCTATCGTGTGTAAGGGGGATCAATCGGTAACCATCGGAGAGTTCCGTGCAGCATGACCAGCAGGGTGGCCCGACCGGCCCCGCCGTCCGGCCCCGTCGCAGGCGTCTGCTCCTGATCTGCGGGGCGCTCGCGCTCGCCCTGTCCGCCGGGGGCGGTGTGGCGGCGTACCGGGCCGACCTGTTCGGCGACACGGGCGAGCCGATCAGCTTCGGGAAGACCGAGGCCGCCGATCCGGCGGACCCCGTCGCCGGCCCCGACATCCGCATGCCCACCGGCCCGGCCGCCCGCTTCGTCCGCCAGGCCCGCCTGCCCGACGGCACCGAGATCGGCAAGACCACCCTCAAGGGCGGCAGGTCCGGATTCACCGGCGACGTCTGGGTCTGGGTCCCCAAGGAGTACAACGACCCGGCCTACGCCCGCAGCGCCTTCCCGGTGCTGATCTCACTCCCCGGCGGACGCGGCTATCCGAACAACTACTGGGGGACCGGCCCCGGCCTCGGGCTCCAGCAGGCCGTCACGGAAGGCGCCAAGGCCGGCCGCAGCCTGCCCTTCGTCCTCGTCATGCCGGTGATCAACGCCGACACCAAGCACCACTTCGACGGGTCGGACATCCCCGGACAGCCCAGGATGGGCACCTGGATGGCCGAAGACGTGCCGGATTTCGTCAGGGCCAATTTCCGCACCTTCACCTCCCGTGACGGCTGGGCCTTCATGGGCTCCTCCTCGGGCGGTTTCGGCGCGCTCAAGCACGTCCTGAAGCACCCCGACCGCTTCAAGGCGGTCATCGCCAGCGGGGTCGACACCGTCCCCGACTCCCCGCTGTGGAAGGGGAACAGGCGGGCGATGGACGAGAACAACCCGGAGAAGCTGGCCGAGAAACTGATCAGGGCGGGCGGCCCGGACGTCTACCTCAACTTCCAGATCGGTACCAAGGAGGGCGGGCGGGACATCGCAGAGAAGTTCATGCGCACCTTCACCCGGGGCCCCGTGCACACTCGCCTGCAGGTGATCCAGGATGGATCGCACAACGGCAAGTCGTACGTACGAGGCATGAGGGAGGGGTCGCTGGAGTGGATCAGCAAGGTACTGCTCGCACCCAGCCCCGATCCCGGGGCCCGATGAGCCACGTGGGCAAGGGCATATCCGCGATCGTGGCCGCGGCGCTGGCGATGGTCACGATGGCCCTGTTCAAACCCAGCCCCGGGAAGGCGGCCGAGCACCCGTTCCCGACCGTGGGCGTGCTGATGGCCAACGGGGAGCACTGGTGCACGGCGAGCGTGGTCGACAGCCCGAAGGGGAACGTGGTCGCCACCGCCGCGCACTGCGTGGCCCCGGAGGGCAAGGACGGGGAACCGGGCGAGGTCGCACACGACGGTCTCGCCATCGGTGAGCTGTCCTTCGCCCCCGCCTTCTCCGGTGAGGGGTCCGGCCGGCAGCCGCTCGGCGTGTGGCGGGTCAGCGCCGTGCACGTCGACGACCGCTGGTCCAAATGGGGCGAGGACACCGCGGACTACGCCTTCCTGACGGTCGAGCCGGACGAGGACGGCCGCAGCCTGCAGGACGTGGTGGGCCGCACCCGGGCCCCGCTGCCGGACTGGCACTCGGGGTACGAGCGGGAGGTCACGGTGGTCGGCTACCCGGAGGAGGACCACAACCCGGAGAACAAGCCGGTCTCCTGCACCACCCGGACCGACCACGACGAGGACGACCCGGACATGCTGTACATCAAGTGCGCCGGCTTCTGGACGGGCACCAGCGGCAGCCCGTGGATCGCGGACCGCGGCCCCGACCGGCCGGGCCGGCTGATCGGGGTGCTCAGCGGCGGCGACACCGACGTGGACTCCACCGCAGCCCTCTTCGACGACCGCGCCGAAGCCCTGTACGAACGGGCCGCCCGGGGCTGACGCACCGCCCTCGGCCGGGCAGGCCCCTGCCGTCGGCTCAGCTCCGCCGCTCGGTCCGTACGATCACGCAGACCGCCGCCACCACGATCGCGCCGCCGACCACGATCGGCCAGGTCAGCGCTTCGTCGAGGACCAGCGCCCCGAGGGCCACGGCGACCACCGGGTTGACGTACGCGTAGGTGGAGACCAGTGACAGCGGTGCCGCGCCCAGCAGCCACACGTACGAGGTGAAGGCCACCAGCGACCCGAACACGATCAGGCCGGCGAGCGCCGCCCACGAGGCGGTGGACACGGCACCCGGGTCGAACTCCTGCAGGTCTCCCCGTACGAGGCCCACCAGCAGGCCCGCGACACCGCCCGCCACCATCTCGTACGCGCTGGCCGTGAACGGGTTGGCCGGCATGGGCAGGCGCCCCGACGAGAAGGAGCCCAGCGACCAGGTCAGGGTCGCGCCCAGCACCAGCAGGACGCCCCACAGCCCCACGTCCCCGCTCAGGCCGGGACTGCACAGCACCGTGAGCCCGGCCATGCCGAGCAGGACGCCGGCCAGCGTGCTCGGCGAGGGCCGGTCCCCGGTGACGGCCCGCAGCAGCACCACCCACATCGGGACGGCCGCGATCAGGAGCGCGGCGAGGCCGGAGGGGATGTCCGTCTCGGCCAGTACGACGAAGCCGTTGCCGCAGGTGACCAGCAGCACGCCGACCAGGACCGCCGAGCCCAGCTGCCGGCCGTTGACCTTGAGGGCGGCCGGGCCCTGGCGCCAGGCCACCAGGGCCGTGAGCAGCAGTCCGGCGGTGATGAACCGGATGCCGGACGAGAGGAAGGGCGGGATCGTCTCGACCACGATCCGGATGCCGAGGTAGGTGGATCCCCAGACCAGGTAGACGATGCCGAGCGCCGCCCAGACCGCACCCGTGACCTTGCGGGAGCCCGGAGCGGTGGCCCCGGAGGCGGTGCGGGCGGCGGTGCCGGCCGTGTCGGCGTCGGTGTCGGCAGTGGCGTCGGCGGTGGCGTCTGCGGGCCCGGCGGCGGGCGGGGCTTCCGGGCTGCTCTCCGGAGCGTTCGATGTGGGCACGTCAGGATCCTATGGTCGTTGGTGGATGCAGGTATCCGAATATCCGCCCCGCCCCCTCGACCGACGGGTCACGCCCCCGGTCGGTCGTCCCCCTTGAGCAGGGCGTTGAGCTCCGCGTACGGCAGGGAGTCGGTCAGTGCCCCGTAGGTGCCGCCCGTCAGGAGTTCCTCGGCCGCCCGCTTCACCAGCGCGTACGCCGCCTCCGCGACCCACGATCCGAGGCTGACCCGGGACACCCCCAGGGCCCCGAGGCCGGCGACGTCCGGGGCGCCCGGGCCGGCCAGGACGTTCAGCGGGGCCGGGACGCCCTTGGCGAGCTCGGCCACGGTCGCCGGGTCGTGCACGCCGGGGACGAAGACGCCGCTGGCCCCCGCCTCCAGGTAGCCAGCGGCCCGGGCCAGGGTCTCGTCCAGGCGGGCCGGGCCGTCCGCGCCGTACCCGCGGAGGTAGGTGTCGATGCGGGCGTTGACGTACAGCGGGACCCCGGCCGCGTCGGCGGCCGCCCGTGCCGCCGCCAGCCGTTCGGCCTGCTCGGCGGGGGAGCGGTGGCGGTCCTCGATGTTGATCCCGACGGCGCCGGCGTCCAGCACTCCCGTGACCGTCTCGCCGACGGCGTCCGCGTCCGCGCCGAAGCCGCCCTCGATGTCGGCGGTGACCGGTACGGACACGGCGTCCACCACCCGGCGGATCAGGTCCAGCGCGCGGTCCCGGGCGAGCGCGTCCCCGTCGGGCGAGCCGAGGGACCAGGCCACTCCGGCGCTGGTGGTGGCGATGGCGGGCGCGCCGGCGGCCTGGACGATCCGGGCGGTGGCCACGTCCCAGGCATTGGCGAGGGCGAGCGGGGAGGCGGGAGTGTGCAGCGCGGCGAAGGCGCGGGCCCTGGCGGCGACTTGGGGGGAGGGGGACGCGTGAGTGGTCATGGGGCCATTCGACCAGGGGGAGTCCGCGCGGGTCCCGCGGATTTCCGACATGAACGCCGCCGCGCGGGCCCGTGGGTCGCCGCCACCCCGCCCGCCACCCCCACCCGGCGCATGCGCGCGACCGGTCCGCCGCCGTGTCCGCGCCGTATTGCGCGCGCACGAAACATGCACAACTCCGTCCGGATGCCGGTGACTTCGGAAGCAGGGGTTCCGGCGCTCCGTCGGTGGCGGGATTCCGACCCCGGTCCGTCCGGCCGGTCCGGCCGCCTCCGTGCACCTCATCCCATGGCCGCCCGTACGGCGGACGCGCGGGGCGGCGTACGGTGCGGCCCGGCCCGCTTGGCCGGAACGGGTGCTGGGCACCGGAGGCCGTGTGTGCAGCGGCGCTTTGCCGGATCGTGGCATCTGCATGACGCGCTCATTACACGGTTGTGCGCCCCTTGTGGGACCGCCTGATGCTGGGTCAGTCTTTTTGCGGCGACCGGCCCAACGGCGCAATCGATTGTCATGGGCATGTCGCAAACCCCCCGCAGCGCACCACCTATGAGGAGGACCCCTCACATGTCCGTGATGCGTCACACCCGCCGGAAGCTCGCCGGAGTCAGCGCGATCGCCGTCGCCGCGCTCGCCGTCGGCGCGGCCGCCACGTTCCCGGCCTCGGCCGCCGGCGGAACCGCCGCGGCAGGCGTGATCGAGAACGCCGGAGCCTCCGGCACGGTCGCCGACAGCTACATCGTGATCCTGAAGGACTCCGCCGCGCGCTCCACCCTCGCGAGCGGCAGGTCCGTGGCGGAGCGCCACGGCGCGAAGATCGAGCGCGTGTACCAGGCCGCGCTCAACGGCTACGCGATCTCCGCCTCGGAGGCGCAGGCGAAGAAGATCGCCGCCGACCCGGCCGTCAAGTCCGTGGTGCAGAACCGGACGTTCACCGTCAGCGCCACCCAGCCCAACCCGCCGTCCTGGGGCCTGGACCGCATCGACCAGGCGGCGCTGCCGCTCAACCAGAGCTACACCTACCCGGACAAGGCCGGCGAGGGCGTCACCGCGTACATCATCGACACCGGCGTCCGGATCAGCCACGGCGACTTCGGCGGCCGCGCCTTCAACGGCTACGACGCCATCGACAACGACAACGTCGCCCAGGACGGCCACGGACACGGCACGCACGTCGCCGGCACCGTCGCCGGAACCTCCTACGGCGTGGCCAAGAAGGCGAAGATCGTCGGCGTCCGGGTGCTCAACAACCAGGGCTCCGGCACCACCGCCCAGGTGGTCGCGGGCATCGACTGGGTGACCCGGAACGCGGTCAAGCCGGCCGTGGCGAACATGTCCCTCGGCGGCGGCGCCGACACCGCCCTGGACACGGCGGTGCGGAACTCCATAGCCGCCGGCATCACCTACGCGGTCGCGGCGGGCAACGAGAACACCGACGCCAGTACCAAGTCCCCGGCCCGGGTCGCCGAGGCGATCACCGTCGGCGCGACCACCAACACGGACGCGCGCGCGAGCTACTCCAACTACGGATCCATCCTGGACCTGTTCGCGCCCGGCTCGAACATCACCTCGTCGTGGAACACCAACGACACCGCCACCAACACCATCTCCGGTACGTCGATGGCCTCGCCGCACGTCGCCGGTGCGGCCGCGGTGTACCTGTCGCAGAACCCGTCCAGCACCCCGGCCCAGGTCAGCGCGGGCCTGGTGGCCGCGGCCACGCCCAACGTGGTGACCAGCCCCGGCACCGGATCGCCGAACCGGCTGCTCCGGGTCGGCGCCGGCAGCACCAACCCGCCCGGCCCGAAGTTCGAGAACGCCGCGGACTACGCGATCAACGACAACTCCACCGTGGAGTCCCCGGTCACGGTGAGCGGAGTGGCGGGCAACGCCCCGGCCTCCCTGCAGGTCGCGGTGGACATCAAGCACACCTACATCGGTGACCTGAAGGTCGACCTGATCGCGCCCGACGGCACCGCCTACACCCTGCACAACCGGAGCGGCGGCAGCACGGACAACATCGCGCAGACCTACACGGTCAACGCTTCGAGCGAGGTCGCCAACGGCACCTGGAAGCTGCGGGTGAGCGACAACGCCAGTATCGACACCGGCAAGATCGACGCCTGGTCGCTGCAGTTCTGACCACGGTGAACGAGTGAATGCGGGGGCGACCGTTCCGGCGGCCGCCCCCGCTGCGTACCATTCGCACCCGTGAGCGACCAGACGCCCGACCCCTGGGCCCCGCCCGTCCACCCGACGCCCTGGATTGCCCCCGCCGGTCAGGCCCCGTGGAGCCCGCCCGGCCCGCCGCCGCGGAAGCGGCGCACCCGGGTGCTGGTGGCCGGGGCGGTCGCCCTGGCGGTGGCGGTGGCCGGCACCGGAGTGGTGCTGCTGGGACGGGAGTTGGCCTCTGGTCTGGAGGACCTGGAGCGGGAGTCCGGCTCCGGGCGGGGCGGGGCCGCCGGATCGTCCGCGTCCATCGGCGAGGTGCGGGCGGGGGACTGCTTCAACGTGCCGGGCGGCCGGCTGGAGGGCCCCACCCCCAGGGTGTTCACGGTCGCCTGCGCCGAACCGCACGACGCCGAGGTCACGGCGGTCCTCGACGAGCCGCGCCGCCCCTACCCGGGGAAGGACGTGCTTGACGAACGCTCGGGCGACCGCTGCTGGCAGGCCCAGGACCGCTACGCCATGGACGCGTGGGCGCTGCCCGCGTACGCGCAGAGCCACTACTTCGCACCCTCCCGGGAGGGCTGGCGCGCCGGGGACCGCAGGACGGTGTGCGTCATCGCCACCACCGGGACGGAGCACCGGGGGAGCGTCCGGCAGCCCGAGGAGCGGTTCACGCCCGACCAGCGCGCCTTCCTCGGTCCGGTGAACCGGGTGGAGTTCGTACTCGCCGACCAGCCGGAGCCCGAGCCGGAGCAGGCCCCCGCGGCCTATCGCGACTGGGCCCGCCGGGTGGACGGGGCACTGGCCGTGGAGGAGCGGGCGCTGGGCGGGCTGACGGGCCGGTCGGAGCTGCGGCGGGCCGCGGCGGCCCAGCTGGAGGCCGTACGGGAGTCCCGGCGCGCCTGGGCCCTGGCCGCGCGGGCGAAGGGGACGACCGCCTTCGAGGAGCAGTGGGACGCGGGGCTGTCGGCGCTCTCGGTGGAGGCGGAGCGGGGACTGCGGCGGGAACTGGGGCTCTCGGACAGGGTTCCGGAGTGGCTGCAGGAGTTCGAGGACGGGCGCGGGGGGTCGGAGGGCGGTTCGGGGGGTGGCTCGGGAGGCGGTCCGGGGGGCGGTCCCGGGGACGGCCCGGCGCGCGAGTCGGCGTGACCCTCGGTAACGGGTTTGAGTGACCTCGTTTCATCACATCGAGTGAAACCCTGGCCCTTGCTTGCGGCGCTCAACCGCTGGTTGTCAGGCTGTAGCTGTCTGTCAACCTGAGGGGAGTGGCTCGTGACTTTCGGTGAGCAGCCGGCCTATCTGCGCGTCGCCGGGGATCTGCGACGGAAGATCGTCGATGGGTCCCTGCCTCCGCACGCCCGGCTCCCCTCGCAGGCGCGGATCCGGGAGGAGTACGGGGTCTCCGACACCGTCGCGCTGGAGGCCCGCAAGGTCCTGATGGCCGAAGGGCTGGTCGAGGGCCGCTCCGGTTCCGGCACCTACGTGCGCGAGCAGCCGGTGCCGCGCCGGGTGTACCGCTCCGCGTACCGCTCGGCCGTCAGCTCCACCCCCTTCCGCCAGGAGCAGGCCGAGGCCGGTGCGCGCGGCACCTGGGACTCCAGCAGCGAGCAGGCCGAGGCTCCGGAGGCGATCGCCGGGCGGCTCGGCATCGCCCCCGGCGACCGGGTGATGCGCACCCGCTACGTCTTCCGGGACGCGGGCGAGCCGATGATGCTCTCCACCTCCTGGGAGCCCCTCTCGGTGACCGGCCGGACCCCGGTGATGCTCCCCGAGGAGGGTCCGCTCGGCGGCTGCGGCGTGGTCGACCGGATGGCCGCGATCGACCTGGTCGTGGACAACGTGGTCGAGGAGGTCGGGGCCCGGCCCGGACTCGCGGACGAGCTGCACGCCCTGGGCGGCGTACCGGGCCATGTGGTCATGGTCATCGGGCGCACGTACTTCGCCTCCGGGCGGGCCGTGGAGACCGCGGACGTCGTGATCCCGGCGGACCGCTACCGCCTCTCGTACCACCTGCCCGTCAGATAGGCCCCCGGGCGGGCCCGGGTGGGTTCGGTGGACCCGTTGGGCCCGGCGGACCCGGGGGTCCCAACGGTCTTTTCGCAGTGGGTCGTTCGCGCCGCGCACACCGGCGCGCACGGCCCACTCGTACGCATGGCCGGATGCGTACGCCTGTGAGGTATCTCTTGGTGAAAACTCATATCCGCTGAGTGAAGGTCGGGCGTAAGCTCAGGCATATGCGCAATGCGGTTTCCTGGGCAGGTACATCGGCGGAGGGTGAAGCGCGATGAACGACAGCGGTGCCCTGCTCCCGTGGCTGGTCATACGGCAGGACGACAACGGCAACCGCTACCGGGTGGGCCGCTACGCCACCCGGGCCGAGGCCCAGAAGGTCGTCGACAGCCTCGACGACCGCGGACACAAGCAGCTCTACTGGGTCGAGCGTCTGGGCCAGACCGCCACCACCAACTGAACCGACCGGAACGGCGTAGGCTCCGCTCATGACTGAACGCATGGTCGTGGGCGGGGCCCTTTTCCATGAGGGGCGCCTGCTGGCCGCCCGCCGCAGCGCGCCGCCCGAGCTGGCCGGCCGCTGGGAACTGCCCGGCGGCAAGGCCGAACCGGGTGAGAGCGGGCCCGACGCCCTGGTGCGCGAGCTGCGCGAGGAACTCGGCGTCGAAACCGAGGCGCTGGAGCGGATCCCGGGGGAATGGCCGCTGAAGCCCGGCCTGGTGCTCCACGTGTGGACCGCTCGGCTGCTGTCCGGTGCGCCGGAGCCGCTGGAGGACCACGACGAACTGCGCTGGCTCGGCCCGGACGAGCTGGACTCCGTGGACTGGCTCGACCAGGACCGCCCCGCGGTCGCCGAGGCCGGCCGCCGACTGCGGGCCGGTGCGACGCCCACCCGGTCCGGCGTTTCCGGTGTGTCCGGGGCATCCACCCGGTCCGGCGTTTCCGGCGGGTCGTCCGCCTCGTCCGGGGGCGCATGAGGGGCATGCCGTAGGCCGTACGTGCCACTGTGCGCCGGTGGATGGGCCCCCGGACGGTAGGACGCCCGAAATATCGGGTATGTCGTCATTGTCCCCATCTCGTCCCTGAAGAACCGCACTGGGGTCCGCTGCCGGCCCGGGAAGTGATCGGAGTGATCGAGACAGACGGCGAGTGCGCCGAGTGGGCCTTTCCCGCCGAACCGGGTGCCGTCCGGACCGCCCGCCACGCGGTGCTCGGCAAGCTGCTGGCCTGGGGGCTCGACCCCCTCTGCGAAGTCACCGTCCTGCTGGTCAGCGAGCTGGTGACCAACTCCCTGCGGTACGCCTCCGGCCCCATCGGGGTCCGGCTGATCAGGCGCTATCCGGCCACCGAGGGCCAGGCGGAAGACCCCTCCCTGCTGGTGGAGGTTTCCGATCCGCTTCCGGATCCGCCCCGCGAACGGCCCGCCACACCCGACGACGAGGGCGGCCGCGGACTCCAGCTGGTGGCGGTCTCGGCGCGGCGCTGGGGGACCCGGCGCGGCAAGACGGGCAAGACAGTGTGGTTCGAGTTGCCACTTCCTGGTGAGTAACAAGGGGAAGGACGGCACGGGCGACGCCCCGGGCGGTACCGACCGGCGGCAGCCGGAGGCCCCCGGGGAAGATCACGGCGGATGGCTCAAAAGCAACGAGACCTTGCTGTGATCGTGAACGCCGTGCCAGGCATGCCCGTGGTGCTGAATACTTCGGTCATGGCCGGTCCGGTTGCGGTGAGCTGGAGGGGACGGTCGCGTGAGCGAGATACCTGCGCAGGCACATCAGGCCCGCATGCCCCGGGAGACGTGGCACGACTCGTTGTGGCACAGCAGCCCGCCTGGCTCGATATATGACTTCATCAAGGTCGCGTCCTTCTCGATCGGTCCCGACGGACTCATCGACCAGTGGAGCCTGCGCGCCGGGGAACTCTTCGGGCTGACCCCCGCCCAGGCCGTCGGCCGCGACCCGGTCGACGCCTTCATGCCCGCCGAACTGCGCGCCGACGGCCACCGCAAGGTCGCCGAAATACTCGACGGCAAGGAATGGACGGGCCTGATCCCGTTCCGCATGCCCGACGGCTCCGGCCGGCACGGCGTGGCCGAGATCTACGTCATGCCCACCGAGACCGAGACCGGCGAGCGGGCGGCGCTCTGCGTCGTGGTCGACGTACGCGCACTCCGCCGGATCGAATCCGATCTGGCGGCTTCGCAGGCAATATTCGGACAATCTCCCTTCGGCTTCCTCCTCTTCGGTACCGACCTCACCGTCCAGCGCGCCAACCGCCGCTTCGCCACCGTCTTCGGCGGCGTCGCCGAGGACCACCGCGGCCGCACCGTCCACGACTACCTGCCCAAACGCGAAGCCGACCGGATGACCACCGCCCTGCGGCGGGTCCTGGAGACCGGCGACGCCGTCACCGACCTCCAGATCAGCGGAGCCGCACCCGGCAGCCGCGAACACCGCCACTGGTCCATCAACCTCTACCGCGTCCACGACGGCTCCGGCCGCCCCGTCGGCGTCGCCGGCCTCGGCACCGATGTCACCCGCCGTCACCTCGCCGCCCGCGAGGCCGCCGGCGTCCGCCGCAACCTCGCCCTGCTCAACGAGGCCGGCCACCGCATCGGCAACTCCCTCGACCTGGAGACCACCGCCCGCGAACTCCTCGACGTCGCCGTCCCCGGCTTCTGCGACCTCGCCTCCGTCGACCTCTACGAAGGTCTCCTGCTCGGCGACGACGACCGCCCCGCCCGCCCCCAGGGCCCCGGCCGTCCCAGCCTCCCCGGCCGCGGCTCCGGTCGCGCCCCCTCCGCCCCGCTGCGCCGGGTCGCCTTCGCCAGCGCCGTCTCCGACGCCCCGCTGTCCGGCCCGCCCGTCGCCGTCGGGGAGACCCACCGCTACCCGGCCGCCAGCCCCGGCGCCCTCGCCCTGCGCACCGCCCGCCCCCGGCTGCTCGAAGGCGGCGACCAGGGCGGCCCCGGCCTCGTCCGGTCCACCCTCGTGCAGTCCACCCTGGTCGTCCCGCTGGTCGCCCACGACACCGTGGTCGGACTCGCCCAGTTCTCCCGCACCAAGGGCAGCGAACCCTTCGGCGAACGCGACCGGGCCGTCGCCGCCGAACTCGCCGCCCGCGCCGCCGTCTGCATCGACAACGCCCGCCTCTACCGGCGCGAACACGAACGCGCCCTCATCCTCCAGCGCAGTCTGCTGCCCCCCGGCGACCCCGAGGCCGCCGGCCTGGACATCGCCTGCCGCTACCTTCCCGGCAACACCGCCACCGAAGTCGGCGGCGACTGGTTCGACGTCATCGAACTGCCCGGACACCGCACCGCACTGGTCGTCGGCGACGTCATGGGCCGCGGCCTGCGGGCCGCCGTCGCCATGGGCGAGTTGCGCACCGCCGTACGCACCCTCGCCCTGCTGGACCTGGAACCGGCGGAGGTGCTCGCCGCGCTCGACGAGGTCGCCCGCGGCCTCGGCGCGCCCGGCGGCGGCCGGCAGCCCTCCCGGGCCGCCCTGCAGTCCCGGGACGCCGACCTCTCCGAGGTCTACCTCGCCACCTGCGTCTACGCCGTCTACGACCCGGTCACCCGGCGCTGCACCATCGCCAACGCCGGACACATGCCCCCCGTCCTGGTGGAACCCGGCGAGCCCGGCTCCGCCCCGCGCCCCGGCCTGCTCCTGGAGGTCCCGCCCGGCATGCCGCTCGGCGTAGGAGGCGAACCCTTCGAGGAGGTCGAAGTGGAGCTCCCCGAGGGCGCGCTGCTCGCCCTCTACACCGACGGCCTGGTCGAATCCCGCGACCACCCCCTGGAGGAAGGGCTGCTCGGCCTGCGGGACGCGCTCGCCGACCCGGTCCGCCCGCTGGAGGACGTGGCCGACCACGTCCTGGCCACCCTGGAAACCCGGCACGGCGAGGACGACATCGCCCTGCTCATGGCCCGCGTCCAGGGCCTGCCCAACGACGCGGTCGGCGACTGGCAGCTGCCCAGGGAGGCCCGCTCGGTGGGCCGGGCCCGCGAACTGGCCCGCGCCAAGCTCCCCGCCTGGGGCCTGGAGGGCCTCCTCGACACCACCCTGCTGCTGGTCAGCGAACTGGTGACCAACGCCCTCCGGTACGGCGAGGGCGAGATCAGGCTCCGGCTGCTGCTGGACCGCACCCTGGTCTGCGAGGTCTGGGACGGCAACCTGGTCCAGCCCAGACGGCGCCGCGCCCGCGACACCGACGAGGGCGGCCGCGGCCTCCAGCTCGTCGGCCTGCTGTCGGCCGGCTGGGGCACGCGGCGTACCCACCGGGGCAAGACGGTGTGGTTCGAACTGCCGCTGCCGGGGGTGGGCACGGAGGTGACGGCGGAACTCTCGGCGGAGCAGTTGCTGAACATGTACGGGTGACCGGACGCGGTGCGGAACCCGTTCCGCACCGTGGGGAACCCGCCATGCCGCGCGAACCCGTTCCGCACCGCGGGGAACCCGCTATGCCGCGCGCTTCAGGGCGGCCAGGCGGGTTTCGATCTCCGCGGTGCGGTCCATGTCGTCCAGGGCCTCGAACTGCGCGTCCAGTGAGGACGCCGCCAACTCCTGCTTGCCCAGCGCCCGCGCCTCCTCCCGGCGCACCTTGTCCTCGAAGCGGCTGATCTCGCTCGTCGGGTCCAGCACGTCGATGCTCTTGACCGCGTCCATCATCGTGTTCTGCGCGGCCGCCGTCCTGGCCCGTGCCACCAGCTCGTCCCGCTTCGCCTTCAGCTCGGACAGCTTGTCCTTCATCGAGTCCAGCCCGGCCTTCAGCTTGTCCACCACCTCCGTCTGGGCGGCGATCACCGGCTCGGCCGTCGCCGCCTCCTTCTCCGACCGGAGCTGCCGGCCCAGCGCCACCTTCGCCAGGCCGTCGAACCGGTCGGCGTCCGCCGTCGACCCGGAGGCCCGCAGCCCGTCCGCCTTGCGGCTCGCCGCGAGGGCCTTGTCGCCCCACTCCTTCGCCGCGTCCACGTCCTCCCGGTGGTCCTGCTCCAGCAGCCGCAGATTGCCGATGGTGGTGGCGACCGCCTGCTCCGCCTCCGCGATGTTGTCCGTGTAGTCGCGGATCAGCTGGTCCAGCATCTTCTGCGGGTCCTCCGCCTGGTCCAGCAACGCGTTGATGTTGGCCTTCGCGAGCTGGGCGACCCGGCCGAGAATGCTCTGCTTGCTCATGCGTACTGCTCCTTGCTGGCTGGTCTTTGATCGCTGATCGCTCGTCGCTGATGGCTTGTGGCCGATGGCTCGCGGCCCATCGGATGAAGACGTGTCAGAAGCGGCCGCCACCGCCCATCCGGCCCCGTGTGCCGCCGCCCCCGAAGGAACCCGGCCCCGGACCGGAGCCGCCGCCGGCCCCCCCGCCGCCGAAGCCCCCGCCCCCGAAACCACCCCCGAAACCACCGCCGAAGCCGCCTCCCCGCCCGCCGCCGCGCAGGATCTCGCCCAGGATGATCCCGCCGAGCACCGCGCCGTTCATGCCCCCCATGCCGCCCGCGCCGCCCGTCCCGCCGCCCCCGGGCTGCCGGCCGGCGTACGGGTTCTCGTACCCCCGTACGTCCTGCTCGGCCAGCCGCTGCGCCTCCCGTGCCAGCGCGTCCGCCCGCTGTGCCTCCGCCAGCGCACCCGATGCGTCCGACCCGGCCAGTTCCGAGGACCGCTGGAGATGCCGCTGTGCCTCCGCCAGCCGGGTCCGGGCCGTGGACCCGACCGCGCCCCGACTGGTGGTGACGTAGTCGGCGGCCGCACCGATCGCACTCCGCGCGGACAGCAGCGCCTGGTCCAGCAGGGACCGGGCCCGCAGGTCCGAGGTCTCCCGCTCCCGCGCGCCGGCCAGGGCCTCGTCCAGGGCGGCGTCCGCCTCCTCCACCCGGCGCAGCGCGTCGATCGGGTCGTACCGGCCGCCGTCCAGCTGCCCGCGTACGTCGGCCAGCACGGCCTCCGCCCGGCCGATCCGGCCCCGCAGGTCCGCGGTCGACACCCCCTCGGGCGTCCCGCCGATCAGCCCCCGGGCGTCGGCCAGGTCGGCGTCCGCCTCGGCCAGCGCCCCGTCCAGCTTCCCGGCCGCCTCGGCCAGTTCCTGTGCGCGCCGCTCCACCGCGTCCACCAGGGTCGCCGCCTGGTCCACCGCACCCTCGGCCGCCCGGACGTGGACGGCGGCCCGGCTGTTGTCGCCCGCCCCGACCGTGGTCCGTGCCTCGTCCAGGTTCGATCCGGCGAACAGCAGGCGGTCCTTGGCCTGTTCCGGGTTCGAGGCGACGGGTGCGGCGGCGGAGTCGGCGTACCGGCGGGACAGCGCGGTGACGGTGGCCTCGGCGGTGACGGTGCGCCCGGACAGGGCCCGGTAGTGCTCCTCCACCGTGGCAAGCGCCTGCGGGGCGTTCTTCTCCAGGTCGCGCAGCCGGTCGAAGGCGTCCGATTCGGCGTCCAGGCGGCGGCTCGCCCCGGAGCACCGGGCCACGATCTCGTCGAGCATCCGGCGCCGGGTGGCGTCGTCCTCCGGATAGGCGTCGTCCAGCTGCTGGCGCAGCCGGAACGCGTGCGTCAGCTCGTCCCTGGCACGGTCCAGCGCCACCCGGAACGGCCCGGCCGCCTCCTCGCCGAACTGGGCCGTGGCGAAGCCGAGTTCCTCGGTGCTGGTGCGGACCGCGTCGTCGGTCTCCACGAGCAGGGCCTTCGCCCGGGCGTCGAGCTCGGGCAGCGGCAGTCCGCCGGCGGCGTGCTCACCCCACCCGGTGGTCCCGCGCTCCGGGCCGCCGCGGCCCTTCCGCCGCTTGCTGCGCGCGTACGCGTACGCGCCCAGTGCCCCGGCCGCGCCGACCGCGACCACCGGCAGCACGTAGTCCCCGACGCCGCTCTCCCCGACGCCGCTGTCCCCGCCGTCGTCCTCCGCGCCGCCGCCGGGGTCGGCCGGGCCGGGGGTGATGGTGGGGACGGGGA
The DNA here is from genome assembly GCF_040684755.1 of Streptomyces sp. NPDC089799. NCBI lineage: Bacteria > Bacillati > Actinomycetota > Actinomycetes > Kitasatosporales > Streptomycetaceae > Streptomyces > Streptomyces sp. NPDC089799. The sequence goes on from NZ_JBFBGR010000023.1 coordinate 70,438, forward strand.
TCGGCTGCCCGCCGAGGACGGCGGAGTATCCGTTGGCCGCCCCGATGGCGGCACCCGCCCAGTCGTTCTGCCGCAGTGGCGGCTCGATCGCGGTGCGCGCGACGTCGGCCAGCTGCTCCGGGGTGAAACCGGAGTCGACGGCCGCCGAATAGGCGTACTGGCGCGCCCCGGTGGCGACGGCGAGCAGGACGTCGTTCTGGCCGAGGCCGTTGCGTTCGGCGGTGGCGTCGGCCCAGCTCTGGGCGGAGCGGCCGGAGAAGTCGCGGACGTAGACGACGAAGAGCTGGATCCGCCGGTCGGCGTACAGCTTGTCGAGGGCGGCGGCGACCTCGTCCGTCCGGTCGCCGAGGGCTCCGACCCGGTCGGTGATCTGCCCCTGTGCGTTCAGGGTGACGGGGTCGTCGGCGGGTGCGGCGAGGGTGGCGGGTGCGGCGAGGGTGGTGGAGGTGAGCGCTGTGGAGGCCAGTGTCCCGGCCCCGAGCAGCACGATGGCGGCCCTGAGGCCAGCCCGAACGGCGATCCTGGCGATCGAGCTCCTCGGCGGCTTCACAGCGGCATCACATTTGGGAGCGTATGAGGGATTTGTTACCCCCGCGACCGGGGTCGGCCGGTGGCAGCTCACCGCCCCTGACGCACCCGGTCGGCTCCCCGAGGGCGGGCGACACGACCGGCGGCCCCACCCGCCCCTGCCCGCTCCTCCCGGACTCCGTCCGGTCGCAGCGGGCAGGGGCGGGTGGGAAACCCCCGGCCCGCCCCCGTTCCGCGTGGGGACAGTGGGCGGGCCGGAGCCCGCAGCCCTCAGCTCTTGCGACGGGTGATCTTCGAGCCCAGCCAGACCAGGGGGTCGTACTTGCGGTCGACCGCTCGTTCCTTGAGGGGGATCAGGGCGTTGTCGGTGATCTTGATGCCTTCCGGGCAGACCTCCGTGCAGCACTTGGTGATGTTGCAGTAGCCCAGGCCGTGCTCCTCCTGGGCGGTCCGCTTGCGGTCCAGGCCCTCGGCCTCGGCCGCGTCCAGGGGGTGCATGTCGAGCTCGGCCACGCGCATGAGGAAGCGGGGGCCGGCGAAGGCCGGCTTGTTCTCCTCGTGGTCGCGGACCACGTGGCAGGTGTCCTGGCACAGGAAGCACTCGATGCACTTCCGGAACTCCTGCGAGCGGTCCACGTCCACCTGCTGCATCCGGTACTCGCCCGGGGCCAGGCCCTGGGGCGGGACGAACGCCGGGACTTCCCGCGCCTTCTGGTAGTTGAAGGAGACGTCCGTGACCAGGTCGCGGATGACGGGGAAGGCACGGAGTGGGGTGACCGTGATCGTTTCGGAGCGGTCGAACGTCGACATGCGGGTCATGCACATCAGGCGCGGGCGGCCGTTGACCTCCGCGCTGCACGAACCGCACTTGCCCGCCTTGCAGTTCCAGCGGACCGCCAGGTCCGCCGCCTGCGTGGCCTGGAGGCGGTGGACGATGTCCAGCACGACCTCGCCCTCGTGCACCTCGACGCGGAAGTCCCGCAGTTCGCCGCCCTCCGCGTCGCCCCGCCAGATGCGGAATCGGGCCTCGTAGCCCCGTCCGGTCGGGGTTCCGGCTCCGGCTCCGGTGTCAGTCGCAGTCACTCGTAGAGCTCCTCTTCGGCGAGGTACTTGACCAGCTCCTCCTTTTCGAAGAGGGCGAGCAGGTCGGGGCGGATGGGTTCGGTCCGCTGGCGGACCAGCCGGATGCGGTCGGCCGCCGGGTCGGCGGGCACGGGGGAGACGGGGTGGCAGACCAGGTTGACCGGGCGCCAGTCGCGGTCCATGGCGGGGCAGTCCTCGCGGGTGTGGCCGCCGCGGCTCTCGGTGCGTTCCAGTGCGGCCCGCGCCACGCACTCGCTGACCAGCAGCATGTTCCGCAGGTCCAGGGCCAGGTGCCAGCCCGGGTTGAACTGGCGGTGGCCCTCGACCCCGGCCTTGGCGGCCCGGACCCGCAGGGCGCGCAGCCTGCCCAGGGCCTGCTGCATCTCGCCCTCCCGCCGGATGATCCCGACGAGGTCGTTCATGGTCTGCTGGAGTTCCTGGTGGAGCGTGTACGGGTTCTCCGCGCCCTCGTCCGCGTGGAAGGGGGCCAGGGCCTCGGCCGCGGCCTCGTCCACCTGTGCCTGGTCGACCGAGGGGCGGTCGTGCGAGGCGGCGTGGTCCGCCGCGTGCAGTCCGGCCCGGCGTCCGAAGACGAGCAGGTCGGACAGGGAGTTGCCGCCCAGCCGGTTCGAGCCGTGCATGCCGCCCGCGACCTCGCCGGCCGCGAACAGGCCCGGCACGCCCACGGTCGCCGCCGTGTCGGAGTCGACGGCGATCCCGCCCATCACGTAGTGGCAGGTGGGGCCCACCTCCATGGGTTCCGCCGTGATGTCCACGTCCGCCAGTTCCTTGAACTGGTGGTACATGGAGGGGAGGCGGCGCTTGATGCGCTCCGCGGGCATACGGGTGGAGACGTCCAGGAACACGCCGCCGTGCGGGGTGCCGCGGCCCGCCTTGACCTCGGAGTTGATGGCGCGGGCCACCTCGTCGCGGGGCAGCAGCTCCGGGGGACGCCGGTTGTGGTCCGGGTCCTCGTACCAGCGGTCGCCCTCCTCCTCCGTCTCGGCGTACTTCTCCTTGAAGACGTCCGGGACGTAGTCGAACATGAACCGCTTGCCCTCGCTGTTGCGGAGCACTCCGCCGTCGCCGCGGACCGACTCGGTGACGAGGATGCCCTTCACCGACGGCGGCCAGACCATGCCGGTCGGGTGGAACTGGATGAACTCCATGTTGAGCAGGGGCGCTCCGGCGAGCAGGGCCAGGGCGTGGCCGTCGCCGGTGTACTCCCAGGAGTTGGAGGTGGTCTTGAAGGACTTGCCGATGCCGCCGGTGGCCAGCACCACCGCCGGGGCCTCCAGGACGAAGAAACGGCCGGATTCGCGTTCGTAGCAGAACGTTCCGGAGACTTTTTCGCCATCCTTCAGGACGCGGGTGACCGTGCACTCCTGGAAGACCTTCAGCCGGGACTCGTAGTCCCCGGTTTTGCGGAAGTCCTGCTGCTGGAGCTGGACGATCTTCTGCTGGAGGGTGCGGATCAGTTCCAGGCCGGTGCGGTCGCCCACGTGCGCGAGCCGCGGGTACTCGTGCCCGCCGAAGTTGCGCTGGGAGATCCGCCCGTCGGGCGTACGGTCGAACAGCGCGCCCCAGGTCTCCAGTTCCCAGACCCGGTCGGGTGCTTCCTTCGCGTGCAGCTCGGCCATCCGCCACTGGTTGAGGAACTTCCCGCCGCGCATGGTGTCGCGGAAGTGCACCTGCCAGTTGTCGCCCTCGTTGACGTTGCCCATGGAGGCGGCGATGCCGCCCTCGGCCATCACCGTGTGGGCCTTGCCGAAGAGGGACTTGCAGATCACGGCCGTACGGGCGCCCTGCTCGCGGGCCTCGATCGCGGCGCGCAGGCCGGCGCCTCCCGCGCCGACCACGACCACGTCCCACTGCTGCCGGTCGACTTGAGCCATGTCAGAAGATCCTCGGGTCGTTGAATGCGCCGGTGGCGAGCAGGTACACGTAGAAGTCGCAGAGCGCCACGGTGATCAGGGAGGCCCAGGCGAGCTGCATGTGACGGGAGTTGAGCTTCCCCACCCAGCCCCACAGCCGGTAGCGCACGGGGTGCTGCGAGAAGTGCCGCAGCCGGCCGCCGATGATGTGCCGGCAGGAATGGCACGAGAGGGTGTACGCCCAGATGAGCACGGTGTTGACGAGGAAGATCAGGGTGCCGAGGCCCATGTGGCCCCACTCGTACTGGTCGTTGCGGAAGGTCAGCACCGCGTCGTAGGTGAGGATGCCCGCCACCGGCAGCGCCGTGTAGAAGAAGTAGCGGTGCATGTTCTGGAAGACCAGCGGGAAGCGGGTCTCACCGGTGTACTTCGCGTGCGGCTCGGCCACCGCGCAGGCGGGCGGCGAGGACCAGAAGCTCCGGTAGTACGCCTTGCGGTAGTAGTAGCAGGTCAGCCGGAAGCCGAGCGGGAAGACCAGGATCAGCAGGGCGGGGGAGAGCACCCACCAGCTGCCGAAGATCTCCCAGTTGGGGCCGCCCTTCATCGGGACGCAGTTCTCCGCGAGGCACGGGGAGTAGAAGGGCGAGACGTACGGCGCCGCGTAGTAGTCGGCGTTCGCGAAGGCCCGCCAGGTCGAGTAGACGATGAAGGCGAGCAGCCCGGCCGCGGTGGCGGCGGGGGCCAGCCACCAGCGGTCGGTGCGGAGGTGCCGGGCCGGGATCGCGGCCCGGGAGGCGTCGTGGACGCCGGTCAGCTGCTGGGGTGGTTCGGTGCCTGTGGCCAAAGTGAACTCCGGGAGGAGTGGTCAGGGGTGGCCCAGGAGACCCAGCCGTGCGCGGAGTGCGGCGGCTGGGCCTGATGGGGGTAAGGCGGAAGGTTACGGCTGCGGAATCAGGGTGCCCGACGGTCCTGGGCGCCCAGGCCCTCGTCATCGGTGTCCGTCCACAGCGAACTGTCGTACGGGGTGTCCGGGACGGGGACCATCCTGGACGAGGCGGGGGGCGCGGAAGCGCCCTGCTCCTCCCCGCGCTGCCGGGCGGCCTTCTGTTCGAGCTGCTCCACCTTGCGGCTCAGCTCGTCGAGGTTGCGGCGTACGGCATTCAAATCGTCCTGCAGGGACATGACTTGCCCTCACTTCCGCAGGTTGCGGTGGCAACGCCCAAGTGCGCCTGCGAGTGTCGCTCCTCCCGTCCCCGGTTGTGAAGGGACGTGCAGCGATTCCGGGCGCACGGGCCTGATCTGTGCGCCCCTCCCTGCTCCCATTGTCATCCCTCCCACGGGGGAACGCGCGGCCCTGCCGTACCGGGATTGGTCCGCACGGGTGGGGTTCGCGGCGTGGCGCGGTCCGGCTGCCGCCCCCGGGGCCCCGCGTCGATTTCAGTGGGTCCCGTCACCAGTGTGATCAGCTCCATATACCGCCGTACGTGATCTCCGTACGTGATCACGTACGCGAACCCCCACGCCCCGCTCGCCCCGGAGGTACCACCCATGTCCCAGAGCCAGAGAAGGCGCAGATCCATGGCCTCCATGGCGCTCCTGACCTCGGGCGTCCTGGCACTGCCGCTGCTGGCCGGCTGCAGCTCCGGCGAGGAGGACGGAGGCCCCGTCTCCGCCGGTCCGGACATCGCGTCGACCGTGCGCGCGGAGGTCACCGACGGCGGGGTGCTGCGCTGGGCGGTGGACTCCGTGCCGGGGACGCTGAACGCCTACCAGGCGGACGCGGACGCGACCACGTCCCGGATCGCCGGGGCGGTGCTGCCGCACCTGTTCACGCTGGACGCCAAGGGACGGCCGGCCGCCAATCCGGACTACCTGGAGAAGGCCGAGGTCGTCGCGCGCGAGCCGAAGCAGGTCGTGCTGTACAAGCTGAACCAGAAGGCGGTGTGGAGCGACGGCCGGGAGATCGGTGCGCCCGACTTCGTCGCCCAGTGGCGGGCCCTGAACGGCAAGGACTCGGCGTACTGGACGGCCCGCAACGCCGGCTACGACCGGATCGAGAAGATCGAGCGCGGCGCCAACGACCTGGAGGTCCGGGTCACCTTCGCCAAGCCGTACGCCGACTGGCAGTCGCTGTTCTCGCCGCTCTACCCGAGGCAGGTCACCTCCAAGCCGGAGGCGTTCAACGAGGGTGCGCGGGAGGCCCTGAAGGTGACGGCGGGACCGTTCGCCGTCGGCGCCGTCGACAAGAAGGCCGGCACGGTCACCCTGGCCCGCAGCCCGCGCTGGTGGGGCGCGCCGGCCAAGCTGGACACCCTGGTGCTGACCGCCGTGCCGCGGGCCGAGCGGGCCTCCGCGCTGGCCTCCGGCAAGGTGGACCTGGCCGAACTCGACCGGGCGGGCCTGGGCCGGATCGAGCTCGCCAAGCGGGACGCGGCCAAGGAGGAGGCGGCCCGGCAGGACGGGGCCGGGCAGGGCGGCGCCGCCGGGCAGGGTGCCCCGGCGCACGGTCCCGGCACCTCGGTGACCCCCGCCGAGGCGATGCGTTCGTGGGCGCTGGCGCACGGCGCGGACGAGGAGAAGGCGGCGGCGGAGCGGGAGGCGCGGCGCGACGGCGCGGAGGCGGTGCAGCGCTACGCAGCCGAGCAGAAGGCGCTGCGCGGCTTCACCGTACGGAGGTCCCTGGAGCCCGCGTACACCCAGCTGGCGCTGAACGGGGCGTCCGGGCCGCTGACCGACGAGCGGGTGCGCCGGGCGATCGCCCGGGCGCTGGACCGGCAGGCCCTGGCCGAGATCGTGCTGAAGCCGCTGGGGCTGCCGGCCAAGCCGGTGGGCAGCCACCTCGCGCTGGCGGGGCAGCGCGGGTACACCGACAACAGCGGGGCGCTGGGCAAGCAGGACACCAAGGAGGCCCAGGCGCTGCTGGCGGACGCCGGCTGGCGGCGCGGCGCCTCGGGCGACGCCCCGGCGGGCACCAAGGCGGGCGGTACGGCGGAGAAGAAGGACGACGCCAAGCAGCTGCCGCGCACGGGCGAGGGCATGGGACCGGGCAGCGGCACCGGCAACGACGGCCTGTACATCGTGGGGCAGAGCGACCAGCGCAACGGGGACCTGTCCTCGGCCGCGCAGGGCGCCCGTACGGCGGCGGACCAGGCGGCGGTCGGCCGGCTCGGCAGGGCCGCACCGGTGCTCGGGGCCGCGTTCCAGGGCGCCCGTGCGGCGGCGGCCGCGAACCCCGCCCGCCCCGCGGAGCCGGGTGACGAGTTCGGGCCCGAGGGCGGCAGCGAGGGGCTGCCGGAGGGGCCGGCGCGGCCCGAGGCCGTCCCGTACGGGCCGGACGGGGAGATCGTCGACGCGGACCGCTTCGCCGCGCCGGAGCAGTACGACCCGGGCCAGGCGGGCCAGGCAGGGCAGGCGGGCAACGGCCAGGCCGGCGCGGCCTCCGGCGGAGCGGACCGCCCGGGCCGCCCCGGACCCGGCCCGGACACCGTGCTCGCGCCCGCCCCGCTCGGCGGGCAGCACGACGCGCCCCTGCTGACGCAGGCCGACACCGCCGACGACGGCAAGCGGAACCCCGCCCGGGACGGCGACGCCAAGGACGCGAACGGGGCCAAGGAGGCAGAGGACGCAGGCAAGGCCAGCGGGGCCCCGGCCAAGCAGGCCGCGGCCGGTGCCACGGGCGTGCTCGCCAAGGACGGCAAGCCGCTCAGCCTGAAGTTCGTGCTCCCCTCGGGGGCCGGCTCCGAGCCGCTGCGGGCGGTCGGCGAGCGCATCTCGCAGATGCTCCGGGCGATCGGCATCAAGACCGAGCTGACCAAGGTTTCCGACGAGAGCTTCTTCAAGGACCACATCGCCTCCGGCGCGTACGACCTGGCCCTGTACTCCTGGCCGACGACCGCCTTCCCGGCCACCGACGCCCGGCCGATCTACGCCAAGCCGCTGCCGGCGGCGGACGGCTCGCTGCTGGTGGAGCAGAACTACACCCGGGTCGGCACCGACCGCATCGACCAGCTGTTCGACCAGGCGGTGGGCGAGCTGGACGAGGCCCAGGCGCGGGAGCTGATCCAGAAGGCCGACGCCCGGATCTGGGCGGTTGCCGGATCGATTCCGCTCTACCAGCGCCCGGAGCTGGTGGGCTCCAGGCCGGGCGTGGTCAACGCCGGCGCCTTCGGTCTCGGCACCCCCCGGTACCAGGACATCGGCTGGAAGAAGCCCGCCGCGGCCAAGGAAAAGAACGGGAAGAACAAGTAGCGGTCCCGTGCAGCCCGTATGAACTCCACGGTCACCAGCTCAGATGTGACTCAAATCCCTTGCCCGCCGGAACACCGGCGGGCAAGGTCGTGACCGGCCCCTTGACCCGGCTCCTCACCGCTCCACCACGGCTTCACCACCGCTTTTCCGCCAAGTCCCCGGCGCTTTTCCCCTTGATCGCACCCGCCCCGACGGCCCACCCCGCACTCAGCCGTCCGGCCTCTTGACAGACCCCCCGGCGGGCGGATCGCGCCGCGCGACGTACCATGGGGTAAGGCCGTGGCAGGTTTTCCGCCCGGCGAAGGCTCGCGTACCAGGCCGTACGTGACGCCATCCACGATCCCGGGAGAAGCGCCGCAGTGCCCACGCGCCACGACATCCGTAACGTAGCCATCGTCGCCCACGTCGACCACGGCAAGACGACCATCGTCGACGCCATGCTGAAGCAGGCCGGTGCCTTCGCCGCCCACCAGCAGCTCGACGACCGCATGATGGACTCGAACGACCTGGAGCGTGAGAAGGGCATCACGATCCTCGCCAAGAACACGGCGGTGAAGTATCACCCCAAGGACGGCGGGGCCCCGATCACGATCAACATCATCGACACCCCCGGCCACGCCGACTTCGGTGGCGAGGTCGAGCGCGGTCTGTCGATGGTCGACGCCGTCGTTCTGCTGGTGGACGCCTCCGAGGGTCCGCTGCCCCAGACCCGCTTCGTGCTCCGCAAGGCGCTCCAGCAGCGGAAGCCGGTCATCCTCTGCATCAACAAGACGGACCGTCCGGACTCCCGGATCGACGAGGTCGTCAACGAGACGTACGACCTCTTCCTGGACCTGGACGCCGACGAGGACCAGATCGAGTTCCCGATCGTCTACGCCTGCGGCCGTGACGGCATCGCGTCGCTGACCAAGCCCGAGGACGGCACGGTCCCGGCCGACTCCACCAACCTGGAGCCGTTCTTCTCCACCATCCTGGAGCACGTCCCGGCCCCGGTGTACGACGAGGAGGCCCCCCTCCAGGCCCACGTCACCAACCTGGACGCCGACAACTTCCTCGGCCGTATCGCGCTGCTCCGCGTCGAGCAGGGCGAGCTGCGCAAGGGCCAGACCGTCGCCTGGATCAAGCGCGACGGTTCGATCTCCAACGTCCGCATCACCGAGCTGATGATGACCGAGGCGCTCACCCGCAAGCCGGCCGAGGTCGCGGGCCCCGGTGACATCTGCGCCGTCGCCGGTATCCCCGACATCATGATCGGCGAGACCCTGGCCGACCCGGAGAACCCGATCGCGCTGCCGCTGATCACGGTGGACGAGCCGGCCATCTCCATGGTCATCGGCACCAACACCTCCCCGATGGTCGGCCGCGGCGGCTCCGGCAAGGGCGCCGACGCCAAGACCGCGGTCAAGGACCGCAAGGTCACCGCCCGCCAGGTCAAGGACCGCCTGGACCGCGAGCTGATCGGCAACGTCTCGCTCCGCGTCCTGGACACCGAGCGCCCGGACGCCTGGGAGGTCCAGGGCCGCGGTGAGCTCGCGCTGGCCATCCTGGTCGAGCAGATGCGCCGTGAGGGCTTCGAGCTGACCATCGGCAAGCCGCAGGTGGTCACCAAGGACGTCGACGGCAAGGTGCACGAGCCGGTCGAGCGCATGACCATCGACGTGCCCGAGGAGCACATGGGCGCCGTCACCCAGCTCATGGGCGTCCGCAAGGGCCGCATGGACAACATGTCGAACCACGGCTCCGGCTGGGTCCGCATGGAGTTCGTCGTCCCGTCCCGCGGCCTGATCGGCTTCCGTACGGAGTTCCTGACCCAGACCCGCGGCACCGGCATCGGCCACTCCATCCACGAGGGCCACGAGCCGTGGTTCGGCGCGCTGCAGACCCGCAACAACGGCTCCCTGGTCGCCGACCGCGCCGGTGCGGTCACCGCCTTCGCGATGACCAACCTGCAGGAGCGCGGCGTGCTGTTCACCGACCCCGGCACCGAGGTGTACGAGGGCATGATCGTCGGCGAGAACTCGCGCTCCGACGACATGGACGTGAACATCACCAAGGAGAAGAAGCTCACCAACATGCGCTCCGCCTCCGCCGACTCCTTCGAGGCGATCGTCCCGCCGCGCAAGCTCTCCCTGGAGCAGTCCCTGGAGTTCTGCCGCGACGACGAGTGCGTCGAGGTGACCCCGGAGGCCGTCCGCATCCGCAAGGTCGTCCTGGACCAGAAGGAGCGTTCGCGCACCGCCTCGCGCGCGAAGTCCGCCAAGTAGCCGAGTAGGCCCTGTGACCGGCCCGTAGCCGGCTCAGGAGCCTCCTCCGAGGGTTTCGTCAGGTTCTTATTGCCTGCTCACAGCCCCTCTGCCACGGTGATACGTGGTAGGGGGGCTGTCTTCTTTTGTCAAACGGATTATCTCGTTCAGGTGTCCGGATAACGGTCGTCACACTCCGGAAGGTGTGCTAACAGTCCGTTTCGGGCGTGTCTGTCTCTGCTCTCTTTGTCCGGATTTCGGTTTTCTGGGGTGAGGTGATGTTGTGAAAACGAGACCGGCAAGGTGTGGTTTCGGCTGAGACCGTCCCTGAGGATGGCTCCAATGAGCTCGGGTCAATGGGTCACGCACTGTGGGGAGTGCCGACTCACGAGCACACTTGGGGTACTTGGGAACCAGCCGTCAGGGGTGTCGGCGATCCCTCTGAGTGCCCCTCACGTAGTGACAAGTGAACTCATGAGGAGGACCCCATGCGTGGTGCCACAAGCGCCAACTGGGTCACGCGCGCGACTGAGATCGCTCTGGGGGCGACGCGATCGTGACCAGCCCTGCGCAGACTGAGGGTGCGGCAGCACCCAACGTCCTGGTCGAGGAGCCGTCCAAGGACGCCTCGAAGGCCAAGGACCCCGCTGGGCTGTCCCCCGGGCAGCTCATGTGGCGGCGATTCAAGCGGGACAAGGCCGGAGTCATCTCCGCGTTCACCGTCCTGTTCTTCTTCGCCGTATCGCTGCTCGCACCGGTGATTGCCAACCTGTACGGGAAGAACCCGTACGAGCTGTACGGGCAGAACGCCGAAGGACTCCTCGATGAGTTCAGCATGCCGGTGGGCTCGTTCGGAGGTGCCTCCGGCGAGTTCTGGTTCGGCATCGAGCCGGTTCTGGGCCGAGACGTCTTCACGCAGCTGCTGTACGGCATGCGGACGTCGATCTTCACGGCCCTGATCGCGACGATCGTCATGGTCGTCATCGGTGTACTGATCGGCCTGGTCGGCGGGTACTACGGCGGGAAGGTGGACTACTGGCTCGGCCGGTTGACCGACTTCATGCTCGGTATCCCCAGCCAGCTGTTCTTCATCGCCTCGATGCCGGTGGTGGTGGCCGCCTTCGTCAAGCCGGACGAGGAGACTCCGACCGCGCTGCGCGCCTCAGCGATCGTGGTCGTGCTCTCCTTCCTCGGGTGGATGGGCCTGTCCCGTCTGATCCGTGCCGCGACGCTCTCCCTGCGCGAGCGGGAGTTCGTCGAGGCGGCCAAGATCGCGGGCGCTTCTCCGTGGCGGATCATCCGCAAGGAGCTGCTGCCCAACCTGGTGACGCCGATCCTCGTGCAGGCAACGCTCATGCTGCCTTCCACGATCCTTTCGGTGGCCTTCCTCTCCTACGTGGGCGTCGGCTATGTCGAGCCCACCCCGGACTGGGGCCGGATGTTCGCCATCGGCGCCGGCATCTACGAGCAGGACCCGGCGTACATGTTCTACCCGGGTATCGCGATGGTCGTCTTCGTCGTCGCCTTCAACCTGCTCGGCGACTCGGTACGGGACGCGTTCGACCCGAAGTCCGGTCGCTGACGTCACTGCAGCGGGACAGCTGCCGCCCCGGCACACCCGATTGACGAACCTCTTGACGATCCGTCATGCGGGGTGTCAGGCAGCACAGTTGGATCACTACCTACAGATAGGTACTCATCACCATGAGCATCTTCGGCACGCGCAAGGCGACCGCGATCGTCATCGCGGTTGCGGCGGGATCGCTTGTCCTGACCGCCTGCGGTGGCAACGACAACAAGAGCGACACCTCCAAGACCCAGGGCAAGACGAAGGAGGACGCCGCCAAGCAGTCCGCGGCCGTCGCCTTCGGTGACGCCAAGGCGTCCACCGGCCCGGCCGCCGACGTTCCCGGCGCCCGCCCCGGCGGCACCGTGGCCGTTTACCAGACGGACGACTTCTCCCACCTGGACCCGGCGCAGAGCTACGTCTCCGACGCCCGCATCCTGGGCCGCCTCATCCACCGTGGCCTGACCCAGTACCAGGAGGACGAGACCGGCAAGATGACCGTCGTCGGTGACCTCGCCACCGACTCCGGCAAGACCACCGACGGTGGCAAGACCTGGACCTTCACCCTCAAGGACGGGGTCAAGGACCAGAACGGCAACGCGATCACCTCGGCGGACGTCCGCCACACGGTCGAGCGCCTCTACGCCCCGTTCGTCACCGACGGCCCGCTCTACCTGCAGAACTGGCTGTCCGGCGAGGGCACCACGTACCGCAAGGCGCTCCCGGAGGGCCCGTACAACGGCCAGCACCTGCCGAACGACGTCCTGGAGACCCCGGACGCGAAGACCATCGTCTTCAAGTTCAAGGAGCCGCAGGCCGACCTGCCGCAGGCCCTGGCGATGACCGGCTACTCCATCGTGCCCGCCAAGACGGACACCAAGGAGAAGTACGACACCGCCCCGGTCGCCCTCGGTCCCTACAAGATCGCGGACTTCAAGCCGGGCAAGGAGATGAAGCTCGTCAAGAACGAGAACTGGGACGCGAAGACCGACTCGGTCCGCCACCAGTACGTCGACGGCTTCAACATCGCGTTCAACCAGGACGACGAGGCCCAGACCAAGGCGATCCTGGCCGACCGCGACGAGGCCAAGAACGGCATCCAGCTGACCGGCACCGTGGCCACCACCCAGGTGCAGAACGTCGTCAACGACGCCGCCGCCAAGGCCCGGACGATCTCCGGCTACCAGCCCTACGTCTGGCAGCTGAACTTCAACCTGGACCGGGTCAAGGACAAGCGCGTCCGCGACGCCATCGCCATGGCCATGCCGAACAAGAACGTCTACCAGCCGGACGGCGGTGCGTACGGCGGTGAGGTCGCGACCGGCCTCATCTCCCCGACCACCCCGGGCTTCGAGAAGGACTACGACCCCTTCGGCAAGGCGAAGACCCCGAACGGTGACATCGAGGGTGCCAAGAAGCTCATCAAGGAGGCCGGCGCCGAGGGTCTGAAGCTGACCTACGCGTACGCCAACACCCCGAAGCGCCAGCAGCAGGCCGTCGTCATCGCCGACCGCCTGAAGGCGATCGGCATCGACGTCCAGAAGAAGGAGATCGACGGCGCCACCTGGTACGAGCAGGTCGGCAAGGTCGACAACGGTCTGGACCTCTACATGACCGGCTGGGGCCAGGACTGGCCGTCCGCCTCCACCGTCATCCCGCCGCTGTACGACGGCAAGCAGCTGCAGGACGGTTCCTCCGTCTACTCGCACATCAACGACCCGAAGGTCAACGAGGCGATCGCCGCTGCGAAGAAGATCGTCGACCCGGCCGAGGCCCAGAAGGCGTGGACGGCGCTGCACCACGACATCGTGGAGCGCATCAACCCGGCCGCCCCGCTGTACTTCACCAAGTCGCTGCAGATCCAGGGCTCGAACGTCGGTGGCGCCCGCTACTCGAACGACCTGAGCGCGATCGACGTCACGCGCGTCTTCCTGAAGAGCTAACACTCTCAGGCCGAAGCCCCGGCGGGTGTGCGGACGGCGGTCCGCACACCCCCGGGGCACCGGTCCGATCCCATCGACCCCTCACGCCGCCGTCCTGAGAGCAGCGACCCCATGCTTCAATTCCTTCTTCGCCGGACGTTCGGCGCAGTGCTGATCCTGTTCCTGATCAGCGCATTCACCTTCTTCATGTTCTTCGCCATCCCGCAGGATCCCGCCCTGCTGGCCTGCGGCAAGAACTGCACGCCGGACGCCCTTGAAATCATCCACAAGAACATGGGCCTGGACCAGCCGGTCCCCGTCCAGTTCTGGGACTACATGGTCGGCATCTTCGCCGGCCGCGACTTCTCCGTCGGCCACTGTGCCGCTCCCTGCTTCGGTGTCTCCTTCGACAACGGGCAGATGATCTGGCCCACCCTGGTCGACCGCCTCCCGCTGACCATCTCGCTGTCCGTGGGCGGCCTCATCGTCTTCCTGATCGTCGGCCTCGGCGCCGGCATGATCGCCGCGGCCCGCAAGGGCACCTGGATCGACAAGACCTTCTCCAGCGCCTCGCTGGTCCTGTCCTCGCTCCAGATCTACTTCCTCGGCCCGGTCGTCCTCGGCATCTTCGTCTACAGCACCGGCTGGCTGGAGAAGCCCAAGTACGTGCCGTTCTCGGAGAGTTTCGGCGGCTGGTTCATGGGTCTGCTGATCCCGTGGCTGGTCATGTCCGTCATCTTCACGGCCAACTACACGCGCATGGCCCGCTCGACGATGATCGAGCAGCTGCAGGAGGAGTACGTCCGCGCCGCCCGTGCCAAGGGCATGAGCAACAGGTACGTCTTCTTCCGGTACGCCTGGCGCGGTTCGCTGATCCCGATCGTGACCATCCTCGGCATCGACCTCGGCGCGCTGCTCGGCGGTGCCGTCGTCACCGAGTACACCTTCGGTCTCGCGGGCATCGGCCGCCTCGCGGTGGAGTCGGTCAAGGACAAGGACCTGCCGCTGACGATGGGCGTCATGGTGTTCAGCGCCGCGCTCATCCTCTTCTTCAACATCGTTGTGGACGCCCTGTACGCCGTCATCGACCCGCGCGTGCGTCTGGCCTAGGAGTACGACCGTGACCACACTCACCAAGACCGAGGACGTCCCGGCTCCGACCGAGTCCGACGCCTTCCTGTCGGTGCGCGACCTGCGGGTCCAGTTCTCGACCGAGGACGGCATCGTCAAGGCGGTCGACGGCCTGTCCTTCGACCTGAAGCGCGGCCAGACGCTGGGCATCGTGGGCGAGTCCGGCTCCGGCAAGTCGGTGACCAACCTGACGGTGCTGGGCCTGCACAACCCGCGGACCACCAACATCACCGGCTCCATCCGGCTGGACGGTCAGGAAGTGACCGACCTGAAGGACAAGGAGCTGGAGACGCTCCGCGGCGACAAGATGGCGATGATCTTCCAGGACGCGCTCACCGCCCTGTCGCCGTACTACACCATCGGCCGCCAGATCTCCGAGCCGTTCCGCAAGCACACCGGAGCGAGCAAGAAGGAGGCCCGGGACCGGGCCATCGAGATGCTCGGCAAGGTCGGCATCCCCGACCCCAAGCGCCGCGTGGACGACTACCCGCACCAGTTCTCCGGCGGTATGCGCCAGCGCGCGATGATCGCCATGTCCCTGGTGTGCAACCCCGAGCTGCTGATCGCCGACGAGCCGACCACGGCCCTCGACGTGACCGTCCAGGCGCAGATCCTCGACCTGCTCAAGGACCTCCAGCAGGAGTTCGGCTCCGCGATCATCATGATCACGCACGACCTCGGCGTCGTCGCCAACATGGCCGACGACCTCCTGGTCATGTACGCGGGCCGGGCCGTGGAGCGCGGCAGCGTCCGCGAGGTGCTGCAGAAGCCCTCGCACCCGTACACCGTTGGTCTGCTCCGGTCGATGCCGAGCCTGACCTCCGACGTCAACGAGCCGCTCACGCCGATCCCCGGATCGCCGCCGAGCCTGCTCAACCCGCCGCCCGGCTGTGCCTTCAGCGCCCGCTGCTCGCACACCGACCTGGTGGCCGGCGGCCTGTGCACCTCCGAGCGCCCGCAGCTCGCGAGCGGGCGGGCGGCCGCGTGCCACCTGACGGCGGAGCAGAAGCAGCAGGCTTTCTTCGAGACGATTCAGCCCCGGCTGGGCTGATAGCTGATCACCAGCGACTGGGGCTAAGACCATGACCGAGAACACCACCACCAAGGCCGTCGAGCCGCTGATGGTCGTGGAAGGGCTGCAGAAGCACTTCCCGATCATGGGCGGATTCCCGATCAAGCGGAAGGTCGGCGCGGTCCAGGCCGTCGACGGCCTGACGTTCGACATCAAGCCGGGCGAGAGCCTCGGCCTCGTCGGCGAGTCCGGCTGCGGCAAGTCGACCACGGGCCGGCTGATCACCCGCCTGATGGAGCCGACCGCCGGCAAGATCACCTACCGCGGCCAGGACATCACCTACGCCGGCCGCAAGAAGCTGGCGCCCATCCGGTCCGAGATCCAGATGATCTTCCAGGACCCGTACGCCTCGCTGAACCCGCGGCAGACGGTCGGCACGATCATCTCCAGCCCGATGGAGATCAACGGGATCAACCCGCCCGGCGGCCGGGAGAAGAAGGTCCGCGAGCTCCTGGAGACCGTGGGTCTGAACCCGGAGCACTTCAACCGCTTCCCGCACGAGTTCTCCGGCGGCCAGCGCCAGCGCATCGGCGTCGCCCGCGCCCTCGCGCTGGAGCCGAAGCTGATCATCGCGGACGAGCCCGTCTCGGCCCTCGACGTGTCGATCCAGGCGCAGGTCGTCAACCTGCTCCAGGAGCTCCAGCGGGACCGCGGCATCGCCTTCGTGTTCATCGCGCACGACCTGTCGATCGTCCGGCACTTCTCCGAGCGCGTCGCGGTCATGTACCTCGGCAAGATCGTGGAGATCGCCGACCGGGACTCGCTCTACAACCGGCCGCGGCACCCGTACACGCACGCGCTGCTGTCGGCCGTGCCGGAGACGGACGACCTCGACGGCACCAAGCGCGAGCGGATCCGCCTCTCCGGCGACGTCCCCTCGCCGATCATGCCGCCGTCCGGCTGCCGCTTCCGCACCCGGTGCTGGAAGGCGCAGGACATCTGCGCCTCGCAGGAGCCGCCGCTGGTGCAGCTCTCCACCAGCAAGGCCGGTCACCTGACGGCCTGCCACTTCCCGGAGGACCCCACCACCGAGAAGCACGCCGAGGACATCGTCCTCGACCCGGCGCTCCAGGCGCTGGAGGGCGGTGCGTAAGCGCAGCCTCCCATCCGGGCCCCGCACGTACGTGCGGGGCCCGGTTGCGTTTTATTGGGTTGTCCGGGAGGCGGGCGGCCCGGGACAGTGGACGGATGCTGACCGTCCGGCCCGCGGGCCCCGGCGACGCGGGCGACATCTGCGCCCTGCTCAACGCCGTCGACACCATCGAGATCGGCCGCCCCGAGACCGACCTCCACGAGGTGGAGGCCGACCTCAACCACCCCGACGTGGACCTGGCCACCGACTCCTGGCTCGCCCACGAGGGCGGCCGGCTGGTCGCCTACGGCATGGTCTGGCCGGAGGGCGAGCCCGGCCTGGTCGGCGCCGACCAGTACGTACTGCCCGAGCACCAGGACGCCGCCGCGCGGATGCTGCGGCTGATGGAGGCGCGCGCGGCGGAGATGGCCGGCGGGGTCCCCGGCAGCCTGCGCATGCAGCTCAACACCGAGCCCACCCTCGACACCGTCCTGCTGACCGCCCGCGGCTGGCAGACCGTACGCCGCTACCAGGTGATGGTCCGCTCCCTGGACCCGGCGGCCGGCCCCGGCGAAACCCCCGCCGGCCTCACCCTGCGGCACTGCGGCACCGGCGAGGAGGACCGCCGCCGCGCCCACGCCCTGGTCGAGGACTCCTTCGCCGAGCACTTCGGACACGTGCACCGGGAGTACGGGGCATGGCTCGACCACTACTCCTTCCGCGACCTGGACTGGTCCCTGGTCTGGATCGCCTCCCTCCCCGGCGAGGGCGACGTGGGCGTCGTCCTCACCCGCGACGACCGCACCACCATGGCCTGGGTCAACCACCTCGGCGTACGCAAGGACGCGCGCGGCCGGGGCATCGGCGGACACCTGCTCCGGCACGCCTTCGCCTTCTACGCGGCCCGCGGCCGGGACACCCTGGGCCTCGGCGTGGACACCCTCAACGCCACCGGAGCCCTCGCCCTCTACGAGGCCCACGGCATGCGCCCGCACTTCTCGGTGAACACCTGGGAGCTCCCGTTGCACCACGGGGGTGAGCTCACCGTGCACCCCCAGGGGTGACAGGGGCGGGGCGCGCGGGTCCAATCGGACCCGCCTGGAGTGACATCGTGCCTCCATGCGGTGACATTGCTCCCAGTCGAGCAGTCAGCGCCAAGGAGGCACGATGCGCGGAGCCACCCACGCCACCCGGGTCGTCTGTGCGGTGGCCGTCGCCCTCGCGGTGACGTCCTGCGGCGGATCCCAGTCGGGCGGGGCGGGGGCCGGCATCGTCAGCTCCTCCTGGGGGGACCCGCAGAACCCCCTGGAGCCCGCCAACACCAACGAGGTGCAGGGCGGCAAGGTCCTCGACATGCTCTTCCGCGGCCTCAAGCGGTACGACCCCAAGACCGGCGCGGCCCAGGACATGGTGGCCTCGAAGATCGACACCACCGACAGCCAGCACTTCACCGTCACCCTGAAGGACGGCTGGACGTTCAGCAACGGCGAGCCGGTCACCGCCCAGTCCTTCGTGGACGCCTGGAACTACGCCGCGGACGTCCGCAACAAGCAGAACAACGCGCCGTTCTTCTCCGACATCGCCGGCTACGACGACGTGCACCCCACCTCCGGCGAGCCCAAGGCGAAGACCATGTCCGGCCTGGTGGTCAAGGACCCGAAGACCTTCACCGTCGCCCTGAAGGACAAGTTCTCGACCTGGCCGCAGACCCTGGGCTACCAGGCGTTCTCCCCGCTGCCGAAGTCCTTCTTCACCGACCACGACGGCTGGCTGGCCAAGCCCGTGGGCAACGGCCCGTACACGGTGGAGTCGTACACCAAGGGCACCGCCATGCAGCTGCGCGCCTGGGACGGCTACACCGGCCCGGACAAGGCGCAGAACGACGGGGTGGACCTGAAGGTCTACACCGACAACAACACCGCCTACACGGACCTGATCGCCGGCAACCTCGACCTGGTCGACGACGTCCCCGCCTCCCAGCTCAAGAACGTCAGGAACGACCTCGGCAACCGCTACATCAACCAGCCCGCCCTGATCATCCAGACCCTCACCTTCCCGCTCTACGACCCGCAGTGGGGCAAGCCCGGCACGGAGAAGGTCCGCCAGGGCATCTCCCGGGCCATCAACCGCCCGGAGATCACCAAGCAGATCTTCCAGAACACCCGCAGCCCCGCCCAGGACTGGACCTCCTCCGCGCTCGGTGCCGCGGGCGGCTTCAAGGACATGTGCGGGGAGCTGTGCACCTACGACCCGGTGGCGGCCAAGCAGCTCATCGAGGAGGGCGGCGGCCTGCCCGGCGGCAAGATGACCATCACCTCCAACGTGGACACCGGCTCGCACCGGACCTGGATGGACGCCGTCTGCAACAGCATCAACAACGCCCTCGGCAAGGGCCCCGTCTGCACCGTCAACCCGGTCGGCACCTTCGCGGACTTCCGCAACCAGCAGACCGCCTTCAAGCTCACCGGCCCCTTCCGGTCCGGCTGGCAGGGCGACTACCCGCTGATCCAGAACTTCCTGCAGCCGCTGTACTACACGGGCGCGTCCTCCAACTACGGCAAGTTCTCCGACCCGGAGTTCGACCGGCTCGTCGACGAGGCCAACCGCGAGTCCGACACCGCCAAGGCCATCGGGCTCTTCCAGGACTCCGAGAAGATCCTCGCCGCGCAGATGCCCTCGATCCCGCTCTGGTACCAGAACGGCAGCGCGGGCTACTCCGAACGGCTCAGCGCCGTAGAGCTGAACCAGTTCAGCGTCCCCGTCTACGACCGGATCAAGGTCAGCTGAGCTCCCGCTCCCGACGCACACCCCGGAGCCCTGCATGGGACGTTATGTGATCCGGCGGCTGCTCCAGATGATCCCGGTGTTCATCGGCAGCACGTTCCTGATCTTCTTCATGGTCTACGCGCTCGGCGACCCGGTGGCCGCGCTGTTCGGGGACAAGGCCCCGGACCCCGCCACCGTGGCCCGCATCCGCAAGGACCTCTACCTCGACCAGCCCCTGTGGAAGCAGTACCTCCACTACATGGGGCAGATCTTCCAGGGCAACTTCGGCACCGCCTTCAACGGCCAGCCCGTCACCGAGCTGATGGCCAGCGCCTTCCCCGTCACCCTCCGGCTGACCTGCGTCGCGATCGTCATCGAGATCATCGTCGGCATCACCCTCGGCGTGATCAGCGGGCTGCGCCGGGGCCGGGCCGTGGACACGGGCGTACTGGTGCTCACCCTGGTCGTCATCTCGGTGCCCACCTTCGTCACCGGCTACGTCGTGCAGTTCCTCCTCGGCGTGAAATGGGGCTGGGTGCGGCCCACCGTCTCCTCCGAGGCCGGGTTCGGCGAACTGCTGCTCCCCGGCCTCGTCCTCGCCCTGGTGTCCCTCGCCTACGTCACCCGGCTCACCCGGACCTCCATCGCCGAGAACAACCGGGCCGACTACGTCCGCACCGCCGTGGCCAAGGGCCTGCCGCGCCGCCGGGTCATCACCCGGCACCTGCTCCGCAACTCGCTGATCCCCGTGGTCACCTTCATCGGCACCGACATCGGCGCCCTGATGGGCGGCGCCATCATCACCGAGCGGATCTTCAACATCCACGGCGTCGGCTACCAGCTCTACCAGGGCATCCTGCGCAGCAACACCCCCACCGTGGTGGGCTTCGTGACCATCCTGGTCATCGTCTTCCTGCTGGCGAACCTGCTCGTCGACCTGCTCTACGCGGTCCTGGACCCGAGGATCCGGTATGCCTGAGCCCGAGCGGCAGGCCGTCCCCCCGGCCCACAAGGTCCCCGAACGGCCCGGAGCACCCGACCGCCCCGAGGCGTACGACCCGCTCCGGCCCGGAGACCGGGAGGCCGTCGCCCCCACCGGGCAGGGCGGCCCCATGGACCTCGCACTGGAGGAGGCCGAGAGCCTGGAGAAGATGCTGCCCGACGCTCCGGACGGATCCGCCGGGCCGTCCCCGACACCGGCCGCCTCCGCCGGCCGGTCCCGCTCGCTGTGGTCCGACGCCTGGCACCAGCTGCGCCGCAACCCGGTGTTCGTCATCTCCGCGCTGCTGATCCTCTTCCTCGTCTTCATCGCCCTCTGGCCGCAGGCCATCGCCTCCGGCGACCCGCTCCAGTGCGACCTGTCCAAATCGCAGCAGGGCTCCGAGCCCGGACACCCCTTCGGCTACGACACCCAGGGCTGCGACGTGTACACCCGCACCGTGTACGGCGCCAAGGCGTCCATCACCGTCGGCATCTGCGCCACCCTCGGAGCGGCCCTGCTGGGGTCCCTCCTGGGGGGCCTGGCCGGGTTCTTCGGAGGCTGGAGCGACGCCGCGCTGTCCCGCGTCGCCGATATCTTCTTCGGCATCCCGGTGGTTCTGGGCGGCCTGGTCTTCCTGTCCGTGGTCACCAGCACCACCGTCTGGCCGGTGGTCGGCTTCATCGTGCTGCTCGGCTGGCCGCAGATCGCCCGCATCGCCCGCGGCTCGGTGATCACCGCGAAACAGAACGACTACGTCCAGGCCGCGCGGGCCCTGGGCGCCGGCAGCGGCCGGATGCTGGTGCGGCACGTCGCCCCCAACGCGGTCGCCCCGGTCATCGTCGTCGCGACCATCGCCCTGGGCACGTACATCTCCCTGGAGGCCACCCTGTCCTTCCTCGGCGTCGGCCTGCGCCCGCCCACCGTCTCCTGGGGCATCGACATCTCCAACGCGGCCCCGCAGATCCGCAACGCCCCGCACATGCTGCTGTGGCCCGCGGGCGCGCTCAGCATCACCGTGCTGGCGTTCATCATGCTCGGCGACGCGGTGCGCGACGCCCTCGACCCCAAGCTGCGCTGAGGAGCCCGACGTCCATGCTGCTCGAAGTACGCGACCTGCACGTGGAGTTCCGCACCCGGGACGGGATCGCCAAGGCGGTCAACGGGGTCGGCTACGCGGTGGACGCGGGGGAGACCCTGGCCGTGCTCGGCGAGTCCGGCTCGGGCAAGTCGGTGACCGCCCAGGCGGTGATGGGCATCCTGGACTCCCCGCCGGGCAGGATCACCGGCGGCGAGATCCTCTTCAAGGGCGAGGACCTGCTCCGGATGAAGGAGGAGGAGCGCCGGCGGATCCGCGGCGCCGGGATGGCGATGATCTTCCAGGACGCCCTGTCCTCCCTCAACCCGGTGCTGTCCGTGGGCAGCCAGCTCGGCGAGATGTTCGAGGTGCACCGCGGCATGTCCCGCAAGGACGCCCGCGCCAGGGCCGTGGAACTGATGGACCGGGTGCGCATCCCGGCCGCCCGGCAGCGGGTCGGGGACTATCCGCACCAGTTCTCCGGAGGCATGCGCCAGCGCATCATGATCGCCATGGCGCTGGCCCTGGAGCCCGCGCTGATCATCGCCGACGAACCCACCACCGCCCTGGACGTCACCGTCCAGGCCCAGGTCATGGACCTGCTCGCGGAACTCCGGCGCGAGCTCGACATGGGCCTGATCCTGATCACCCACGACCTCGGGGTGGTCGCCGACGTGGCCGACCGGATCGCCGTCATGTACGCCGGCCGGATCGTGGAGGCGGCCGGCGTCCACGAGATCTACCGGGCCCCGGCCCACCCCTACACGCGCGGCCTGCTCGACTCGATCCCCCGCCTGGACCGCAAGGGACAGGAGCTCTACGCGATCAAGGGCCTGCCGCCCAACCTGCTGGCCATCCCGCCGGGCTGCGCCTTCCACCCGCGCTGCCCGATGGCCCGGGACGTGTGCCGTACGGACCTCCCGCCGCTCCACCCGGTCCCCGGACCGTCCGTTCCCCGGTCCAGCGCCTGCCACTTCTGGAAGGAGTGCCTCCATGCCCGGCACAGCTGAGGCCATCCTCGAGGTCAGTGGCCTGGTCAAGCACTACCCGCTGACCCGCGGCATCGTCTTCCGCAAGCAGGTCGGCGCCGTCAAGGCGGTCGACGGGGTGGACTTCAGCCTGGCCGCCGGCGAGACCCTCGGCATCGTCGGGGAGTCCGGCTGCGGCAAGTCCACCGTGGCCCGGCTGCTGGTCCATCTGGAGCGCCCCACCGCCGGCGCGATCCGCTACCGGGGCGAGGACATCTCCCGGCTCTCCGGGCGCGCCCTCAAGGCCGTCCGCCGCGACATCCAGATGGTGTTCCAGGACCCGTACACCTCCCTCAACCCGCGGATGACGGTCGGCGACATCATCGGCGAGCCCTACGAGATCCACCCCGAGGCGGCCCCCAAGGGCGACCGGCGCCGCAGGGTCCGGGAACTCCTCGACGTGGTCGGCCTCAACCCGGAGTACATCAACCGCTATCCGCACCAGTTCTCCGGCGGCCAGCGCCAGCGCATCGGGATCGCCCGGGGACTGGCCCTCCGGCCCCGGGTCATCGTCGCCGACGAACCGGTCTCCGCACTGGACGTCTCCGTCCAGGCGCAGGTGGTCAACCTGCTGGAGCGGCTCCAGTCCGAATTCGGGCTGGCCTACGTGTTCATCGCGCACGACCTCTCGATCGTCCGGCACATCTCCGACCGGGTGGGGGTGATGTACCTGGGCCGGATCGTGGAGACCGGCACCGACACCGAGATCTACGAGCACCCCACCCACCCCTACACCCAGGCCCTGCTCTCCGCCGTCCCGGTCCCCGACCCGGGGGCCCGGGACCGCCGCGACCGGATCATCCTCAGCGGGGACGTGCCCTCTCCGGCCGACCCGCCGTCCGGCTGCCCCTTCCGGACGCGCTGCTGGAAGGCGCAGGTCCGGTGCGCCACCGAGGTCCCCCGGCTCGCCGTCCCCGAGGAGTTCGCCCGCCGCGGCGGCCCCGCCGCCCACCCCTCGGCCTGCCACTTCGCCGCCGAGCGCCGGGTGGTCCCGCCGGCCGGGGAGCCGCCCGCCGCCGGCTGATGCGTCCGCCGCACCGCCGCCGCTCGGGAGATTGGCCGAAACCCGCCCCCGGAGCCTGGCGGTCCGGACTCCAACTCGCCCCGTCCGTACGCAACATGACCCATTCGCCTGCGGTATCCGGCCCGGCCGGGCCGGGAATCGTACGGTCCGCGCGGTGCCGTGGGCCCGGCGGGGCGGCGTGAAACCGCCACGGCGGGTCCCGCGTGCACCACTGCATGCGCGGCGTGCGCCCCTCATGCTGCCGGAGTTCGACCGGATCTCACGTACGGATAGTTATGATCCATAGCGCATGGTGGGTATGACTCCGTCGTGTGCGCGTACCCGAAGTCCGACCGATGTCCGTCCGACGTGGAGGTGAAACGCCGTGGCACTCTCGATCTCGGCGGCGGTGCTGCTGGCTGTCATCGTCTTCCTGCTGGTGAAGAAGTCGGGGCTGAAGGCCGGGCACGCCGTCGTCTGCGTGCTGCTGGGCTTCTACCTCGCCAGCTCCTCCATCGCCCCCACCATGAACCAGCTCACCAACAGCGTGGCGGGGATGATCAGCGGCCTGAAGCTGTGACCCCGCGCCGCCCCGGGCGCGTCGGCGGCCGAACGGGTCACTGCACCTAGGCTGACCCCATGAACGCTCTTCCAGCCCGGCGTCTGCTCCTCGTGCACGCGCATCCGGACGACGAGTCCATCAACAACGGCGTCACCATGGCCAAGTACGCGGCCGAGGGCGCCCATGTCGCCCTGGTCACCTGCACGCTGGGCGAAGAGGGCGAGGTCATCCCGCCGGGGCTCGCGCACCTGGCGGCCGACCGCGACGACGTCCTGGGGGAGCACCGGGTGGGCGAGCTGGCTGCGGCGATGGCCGAGCTGGGGGTCACCGACCACCGGTTCCTCGGCGGTCCGGGCCGGTTCCGCGACTCCGGGATGATGGGCGTGGAGCAGAACCACCGGCCCGGTGCCTTCTGGGCGGCGGAGGTCGACGAGGCCGCCGCGTACCTCGTGGAGGTGATCCGGTCCCTGCGCCCGCAGGTGCTGGTCACCTACGACCCGGACGGCGGCTACGGTCACCCCGACCACATCCAGGCCCACCGGGTCGCCATGCGGGCGGCCGAGCTGGCCGCGGAGACGGCGTACCGGCGCGACCTCGGCGAGCCCCACGCGATCGCCAAGATCTACTGGAACCGGGTCCCGCGTTCCGTGGTGGAGGAGGGCTTCGCCAAGCTCCGGGCCGCCGGGACCGAGGCCCCCTTCCCCGGTGTCGCCGCCCCCGGGGACGTGCCGGGCGTCGTGGACGACGAGCGGATCACCGCCGAGATCGGTGACGACGAGGCCGCGGGCGCCACCGCCCACCGGAACGCCAAGGCGGCCGCGATGCGCGCCCACGCCACCCAGATCGCCGTCGACGGCCCGTTCTTCGCGCTCTCCAACAACCTGGCCCAGCCGCTCTTCGGGCGCGAGTACTACGAGTTGGCCGCCGGCCGCTCCGGCGCCCCGGCCGGCACCCGCGAACACGACCTGTTCGCCGGGATCGCGGGGGCCCCGGCATGACCGGCACCTTCACCGCCGGGCGGATCGCGGCCCTGCTCGCCCTCCTGGCGGCCGGCGCGGTCACCGGCACGGCGGGCTGGCTCGTGGTGGACCTGTGGCTCCCGGCCGGGCTCCTGCTGGCCCTGGCGGCGGCGCTCGGGGTGTTCCTGGCGGGCCGGCTCACCACCGGCAACGGCCTCGGGGTCGGCGTGGCCGCCGCCGGATGGTTCCTCACCTACGTGGTGCTCAGCGTGCCGCGCCCGGAAGGGGACTTCCTGCTGGGATCGACCGGAATCGGCATGTATGCATACCTTTTGGGTGGGGCCGCGGCCGCTGTGATGTGTGCCACGATGCGCGGACCCGTCGACCGATCGGTTTCGGCCGCGCGGCCCGGCAGGTGACGTCCCGTTCGGGGTGGTCCCGGTGTCAGTCCCCGGCACGGCGACCGGTGTTGCGCTGCAGCCGCCGGTGCCCCGGTCCGGGCCCGGCCGGAACCCGGCTTCGTCCGCCCACCGGTCGCGCCGGGGCGGCGGCCAGTATGGTGTACGGGCCGCCGAGCTGCCCGCGCACGGTATGACGGGCGGCGGAGCCAACCGGGAGAACCTGCTTTGAGTCGTGAAACTGACAGTTCGTCCTCCGGGCCCCAGGGGCGCGGTGGAGCCGCTTACCCGTCGGGTACGCCGCCGTACGGATCACGCCAGTACCCGGCGAACGCCCCGGAGGGAAACACCGTGAGTTCCAAGCCGTCCGTTCCTGCCGCCGGCCACGCCGCCCATGACGCGGCGGACTCCGACGTGCCGAAGACAGAGACCACGCTGACGACCCGGATCCGGATCAACATTCCGGGTTCCCGGCCGATCCCGCCCGTGGTCGTCCGCAAGCCGGTCGCCGACGGGGAGGGTGACGGCGGGGCCGGCGCCCCGGCCGCCAACGCCGCCCCCGCCCCGGCGCCCGACTCCGCACCCGGGTCCCCCCGGGCCCTTCCGCCCGGGGGCGGTTCCGCGCCCGCCGCGGAGAAGGCGCAGGGCGCTCCGGAGGGCAACAACTGGTTCGCGCCGCGCAAGTCCGCGGGCGGCCCCGGTGCCCCCGGCGCCCCCGGTGCCCCGGGTGCGGCCGCCCCGGCGGCACCGCCCGCAGCCCGGCCCGGCCTGCCGACCCGTACGGGCGGCCCCGGCGTGGGCACGGCCCCGCGCGGCACCGGCCCCGGCTCCGGCGCGCCCATGGGCCCCGCCGGCCCGGGCTCGGGTGCCCCGGGGGGCCGCACCGGCGCTCCGGGCCCGGCGGGCTTCGCCGGCCCCGGCGGCGCGCCCGGCCGCGGTCCCGGCCAGGCCCCCGGACAGGGCCCCGGACAGGGCCCCGGACAGGGCCCCGGTCAGGGTCCCGGCCCCGGCGCCGGCCAGGCCAACCCGCCGCTTCCCAACCGGATTCCGGGCGGCAGTCCTGGTGTTCCCGCGCCCGGCCCGGGTGCCCCGGCGCCCGGCGGCTTCCCGCCCGGCCCCGGCGTCCCCGGCGTCCCCGGTGCGCCCGCGGCCCATGGCGCCCCGGCGCCCCCCGGCGCCCCTGGGCCCGGCGGCTTCGCGCCCGGCCCCGGAGGCCCCGGTGCGCCCGGCCCCGGCCCCGCCGCGCCCGGTTCCGGCCCCGGCGGCCCCACCGGCGGCCCCGCCTTCGGCGGGATGCCCGTCTCGGGCCCCCCGGCCGGCGACGACCCCACCGCCCCCCGCTGGCCCGGCCCCGAGGTCGGCAACGGCGCCCTGCCGCGCGTCGACAGCCCGGCCGCCGTCGCCGCGGCCGCCATGCCCCGGCCCGCGGGCTCGGGCTCGATCCCGGTCTTCGACGACCCGGTGCCGTCCCGGCGTCCCACCAGGGTCACCGCGGCGCCCGCCGACAAGCCGGCCAAGAAGAAGGGCCGCTCCAAGCTGGTCCTCGCGGGCGGCGCGGTCTTCCTGCTGCTCGGTGTCGCCTACGGCGCCGGACTGCTGCTCAACCACTCCGACGTACCCAAGGGCACCACGGTGCTGGGCGTGGACATCAGCGGCACCCGCGAGGAGGCCGTCGCCAAGATGCAGACGGCCTTCGGCAACCGCGCCTCCTCGCCGCTCCGGCTGTCCGTCGGCGGCAAGGAGGCCGAGCTCAGGCCGGACAAGGCCGGACTGTCCCTGGACAGCCAGACCACCGTGCGCAACGCGGCGGGCAACGACTACAACCCGGTCACCGTGATCGGCTCCCTCATCGGCCGGGAGCGCCCGGCCACCCCGGTCATCCCGGTCGACGAGGAGAAGCTGCTGGTCGCCCTCCAGGAAGTGGCCGGCAGCTCCGGCAGCGCCACCGAGGGCACCATCAAGTTCGAGCCGAACAAGGTCAGCGCCGTCCCCGGCCAGGCCGGCAAGAGCCTGGACGTGGACGCCTCCGTCGCGAAGGTGACCGAGGCGTACCGGGCCCAGGTCGAGACCGGCAAGGCGCTGCCCGTCCAACTCCCGGTCACCGACAAGGCCCCGGCCGTCACCCAGGCCGAACTCGACCGTGCCATGAACGAGTTCGCCAAGCCCGCGATGTCCGGGAACGTCACCGTCAAGGCGGGCGGCAAGTCGATCCCGTTCGGGCCGGGCAAGTCCCTCCCCAAGATCCTCAGCATGACCGCGGTGGACGGGAAGCTGGTCGAGAAGTACGACCTCGAAGCGCTCAAGGAGCTCTACGGGAACACCTTCGACGGGGTCCTGATCACCCGGGGCAACGGCGAGAAGACCGCCGTGACCCCGCAGGACGTCGCGGGCGCGCTGGGCAAGGCGCTGCGCGGCAAGACCCCGGCCGAGCGGATCGCCGTCATCGAGACCGACCCGAGCTGAGCCCCGGCTGGGCCGATCACCGGCCCGGGCCGATCGCCGCCCTCCGCCAAGGGCGGTCTCCGGAGCCCCCCGCCCGACCCGGGCGGGGGGCTCCGGCGCGTCGGTTCAGCAGGGCGCGTGTCAGTTCAGCAGGGCGAGGGCGGCCCGGGCCTCGCCGCGGATGCGGCCCGCTGCACCCCCGTCCACGGCCTCGACCATGTCCGCGTACGCCTCCAGCTCGGCCGCGCCGGCCCGGAACTCCCCGCGGTCCACCAGCAGCCGGGCCCGCTCGTAGCGGAGCTCCGCCGGGCGCGAGGGCAGCAGCAGCGACAGGTCCAGCGCCCAGAGGGCGACCGCGGACTGCTCCGGCCGGGCCGCCGCCCAGGCCCGGATGTTGTTCAGGATCCGCAGCACGATGTCCAGGGTGCGGGCCGGTTCGAGCTCCTCCGCGGCCGACTCCGCGGGTCCCGCGCCCAGCGAGGCGCCGCCCGCGAACGGGTCCACCGTGACCCGCTCCTCCGGATCGCCGAAGCCCACCACGAAGTGTCCCGGCAGGCCCAGCCCGTACACCGGCGCCCCGGCCCGGCGGGCCACCTCCAGCCACACCACCGACAGCAGGATCGGCAGTCCGCGCCGCCGCTGGAGCACCCGGTGCAGCAGGGAGGACGACAGCCGCCCGTAGTCCGCCGGGGTGCCGTGGAAGCCCAGCTGCCCGCCCAGCAAATCCGTCAGCGCCGCCGCCCAGGCCCGCGGGGTGCGCCGCCCGTACGGCAGCAGGCCCGCCAGCCGGTCCAGCTCGATCTGCGCCCCGTCGACGGCCCGCTGGTCCAGACCCGGGTCGGCCTCCGCCGCCAGGTAGAGGCAGAGCAGCGACAGGTCGGGGCGCTCGGACCGGGCCTCCTCCGCGAAGGCGTCCCGGAATGCGCTCACGAGCCCGCCGCCCGGACGTGGTGGTACAGGTGGTGCGTCACGAAGCCCATGCCGTCGTAGAGGCCCCGTGCGCCGCCGTTGCCGGTCTCCACCTGGAGCCAGGCGGCCGAGGCGCCCTCCGCCAGCGCCTGCCGGGCCAGCGCGGCCATCACCTCGGTGGCCAGGCCCTGCCGGCGGTGCTCCGGGGCGACCTCCACCGCGCCGAACCCGGCCCACCGGCCGTCCACCACCAGCCGCCCGATCGCCTTGCCGGGCACCTTCGCGAACCAGACGGAGGGACCGGCCGACAGCACCCTGCGGGCCACGTCCGGGTCGGAGACCTTCCCGTAGCGGGCCAGCCACTCCTCGTCGCACTCCCGGGACAGCAGGACCGGCGCCCCCGCCCCCGGCGCCCCCGCCCCCGGAGCCCCCGTCCCCGGCGTCCCGGCACCTGACGGGGCACCTGACACATCGCCCGGCTCCGTGAGGTCGGCGATCGGGGCCAGCGACGCGATCCGGACTTCCGTGGACACCTCCCGGACCCAGCCGCGCTCCTCCAGGGCAGCGCACAGCGCCTCCTGGGTGCCGGCGGCCCCCGTGGAGGTCTGCACATAGGCCGGAAGCCCTCGTTCCGCATACCAGGCCGTCACCCGCGCGAGTGCTTCGTCCAGCGGTATCCCCAGGTCGCCGAGGGGGAGCACGGAGTTCGCCCGCCGGGTGAAACCGGCCGCCGCGCGCAGGGTCCAGCCGCCCAGCGGCTCGCTCTCCAGGGGCTGCCAGGCACGCGCGCCCGCGCGCGCGAGTTCCTCGAAGCCGGCGGCCGGTCCCCGGCGGCGGGCCGGGGCCGCCGGCACGACCTTGCCCGCGACCAGGGCGGATTCCGCGATCCGGACGGTATCCCCGCTCTTTCGTGTGATCACCAGCACACCGTTGGTCCATGATGTGAGAACACCAACCGCGTCCGTGAACGCCGCACCCCCGTCACGAGCAGGGAGAAGGCTTCGCACGGAGACTCGTTTACCCACGTCAGCCGGGGTGATGCGAATCTCCAGCAAGGCTCCACCAATGATCTCCACAGCTCTCTAGCCCCTCTTGTTCGGTTCGTGGCCGGGAACGGCGATACTAGGTGCGGGCATCGACGACGCCGCGCTCCCGCGCGATATGGACAGCCCTACCGAGGAGGAACAGAGCGTGACCTACGTCATCGCGGAGCCTTGTGTCGACGTCAAGGACAAGGCATGCATCGAAGAGTGCCCCGTCGACTGCATCTACGAGGGCCAGCGGTCCTTGTACATCCACCCGGACGAGTGCGTCGACTGCGGCGCCTGTGAGCCGGTCTGCCCCGTCGAGGCGATCTTCTACGAGGACGACACTCCGGAGGAGTGGAAGGACTACTACAAGGCGAACGTCGAGTTCTTCGACGAGCTCGGTTCGCCCGGTGGTGCCTCCAAGCTCGGCCTGATCGAGCGCGACCACCCCTTCGTCGCGGGGCAGCCGGCCGACATCAACGCCGGGCACTGACCCACCCTCCCGGTCCTGTGCGGCAGTCCTGCCGCCAGGACCGGGCTTGTTTTCCGGAGCCCTCCGGAGCCCTCCGCAGAAAGCGAGCACAGCACAGTGGCCGCAGTATCGTCCCGTCTGCCCGTCTTCCCCTGGGACAAGCTGGAGCCGTACAAGGCGACCGCCGCCGCCCACCCGGACGGCATCGTCGACCTGTCCGTCGGCACCCCCGTCGACCCGGTGCCGGAGCTGATCCAGCGGGCCCTGGTCGCGGCCGCCGACTCCCCCGGCTATCCCACGGTGTGGGGCACGCCCGCCCTGCGCGACGCGATCTCCGGCTGGGTGGAGCGGCGCCTGGGCGCCCGCGAGGCCGCCCACGCGAACGTGCTGCCGGTGGTCGGCTCCAAGGAGCTGGTGGCCTGGCTGCCGACCCAGCTCGGCCTCGGTGCGGGCGACCAGGTCGCCTACCCCAGGCTCGCCTACCCCACGTACGAGGTCGGCGCCCGGCTGTGCGGTGCCGAACCCGTGGTCTACGAGGACCCGGTGGCCGACCTGGACCCGGCCCGGGTCAAGCTGCTGTGGCTCAACTCCCCGTCCAACCCGACCGGCAGGGTGCTCCCCAAGGAGGACCTCGTACGGATCGTCGCCTGGGCCCGGGAGCACGGCATCCTGGTCTTCAGCGACGAGTGCTACCTGGAGCTGGGCTGGGAGGCCGAGCCGGTCTCCGTGCTGCACGAGGACGTCTGCGGCGGCTCCTTCGACGGCCTGGTCGCCGTGCACTCGCTGTCCAAGCGCTCCAACCTGGCCGGCTACCGCGCCGCGTTCCTGGCGGGCGACGCGGCCGTGCTCGGCGAGCTCCTGCAGATCCGCAAGCACGGCGGCATGATGACCGCCGCCCCGGTGCAGGCGGCCACGGTCGCGGCCCTGGGCGACGACGTGCACGTCCTGGAGCAGCGGGAGCGGTACGCGGCCCGGCGGGCCGCCCTGCGGGCCGCGCTGGAGGCGCACGGCTTCCGGATCGAGCACAGCGAGGCCAGCCTCTACCTGTGGGCGACCCGGGACGAGCCCTGCTGGGACACCGTCGCCCACCTCGCGGACCTGGGCATCCTGGTCGCGCCCGGCGACTTCTACGGCGAGGCGGGCGGCAGCCACGTCCGGGTCGCCTTCACCGCGACCGACGAGCGCGTCGAGGCGGCGGTCAAGCGCCTGGGCTGAGCGGCCGACGGCGGCCGGCCCGCGCCCGAGGGGCCGGCCACACAGCCCGAGGGGGCCCGGAGCGCATGCTCCGGGCCCCCTCTGCGTTCGCTGCGTTCTCAGTGTCCGCTGCGTTCGCGCTGCGTTCTCAGCGTTCCGTACGGCTTCGGCGCCCGTACGGGCCGTGCAGCTCGGCTCAGGCGCCCAGCGCCGGCAGGGTCTGTGCCGTCGACAGGGCGTCCGTGGCGGGGACGGCGGACAGCGCGTCACCGGCCGGCACACCGCCGAGCAGCTGCTTGGTCGGCAGACCGCCGTCCTGGGTGGCACCGCCGACGAGGCCGGTCGCGGAGTCCAGCGCTCCGGCGGAGTCCAGGGCGCCGATCGAACCCAGGGCGGGCACGGCGGCGGCCTCGGCGCCCGCGGCGCTCGCCGTTCCGGCCGCCGCGACCACGGGGGCTGCTCCGGCCGCGACGAGCAGCGCGACACGGGCGATCCGGCGGGTCAGGGGGAGGGACATGGTGCGTGCTCCTAGCGTTGGCTTGCCGATTACGCCGTGAACAACTCCTCCAGGGGCGCCGGAGGTTGCGGAATTCCCGGGTAAAGAAGTGGCAATGGGTCGTTTTATCGGCCCCGCGCCGGGATTCCGCACCCCGGATAGGTGACCGGCTGAACGCAGGTGCGACCGGCGGGACCGCCACCCGCTCGCCCGGGTCTCCGCCCGGGTCTCCGCCCGGGTCTCCGGCCCGGGTACCCGCCCCCGCCCGCTACTTGGCCAGGAAGATCCGGACCGCCCGGTCGTCCGCGTTCCGCGGATCGCCGTCCCCCGACTTCCCGGTCCCGCCCGTCGTCTTCCAGGCGCCCTTGTTCTTCCCCGCGACCCACGACCGGCCCGCGTACGACACCCGCTCGATGCCCAGCTCCGGTGCGTGCGCCACCGCCCAGTGGGCGATCTCCCAGCCCCGCCGGCCGTCCCCGTCCGCCGCGCCCGGAGCGCCCCCGCCGGACGCACCCGTCAGCGGCACCGACACCGCCCCGTCGTCCTCCGCGCCGGAGCCCCCGCCGACACCCTTGCCGAACACCCGCTCCATCCGCGCCGCCAGCTCCGCCCGGTCGCCCCGGTTCTGCGGGACCGGCCCGCTGCAGCTCAGCGCGGCCGGGGCGCGCCCGGTCAGGGCCGCGGCGAGCAGGATCGCGTCCGGCTCGTGCTTGGCGTACGCCTGCGGGAAGCCGCTGCGCTGGACCTTCTGCGCGGCCACGGTCAGCGGCAGCCGCGAGTAGCCCGGAACCTTGGCCAGCCGGTCGTAGAAGATCCCCGCCGAGTACACCGGGTCCCTGATCTGGTCCGCCGTCCCCCAGCCCTGCGAGGGGCGCTGCTGGAACAGCCCCAGCGAATCCCGGTCGCCGTGGTCGAGGTTGCGCAGCGCGGACTCCTGCATGGCGGTGGCCATGGCGATCGTCACGGCCCGCTCGGGCAGCCCCTTGGAGGTGCCCACGACCGCGATGGTCGACGCGTGCGCCGCCTGTTCCGGGCTCAGTTCATAGGAGGAACCCTCACCCGAGGAGGAACCGTCCGCCGCCCGTACGGTGCAGTGCGGAGCCCCGGCACCACCCGTCGAGTCGTACTGCGCCAGGAAATATCCGGCCAGACCGAGCAGCACCAGCGAGCCGGCCACGAAACGGGCCGGACGGCGGCGGGAGCGTGGTCTTTGCTGATCGTTCGGGGACACGCGGCCCACCGTACTTGAGCCGGACGACACGTCCAGTGTCCGGACGAGACCCCTTGGCCAAACCCTCGGGAGTTAGGGTGCCTCATGACCGAATCCGAGCTCGACCTCACCCTGGACGCCGCCGAGCTGACCGCCCGGCTCGTCGACATCCCGTCCGTGAGCGGCGACGAGAAGGTCCTCGCCGACGCCGTCGAGGAAGCACTGCGCAAGCTGCCGCACCTCATCGTGGACCGCTACGGCAACAACGTCGTGGCCCGTACGGACCTCGGCCGCACCGAGCGCGTCGTACTCGCCGGACACCTGGACACCGTCCCGATCGCCGACAACGTGCCGTCCCGCCTGGACGAGAACGACGTCCTGTGGGGCTGCGGCACCACCGACATGAAGTCCGGGGTCGCCGTACAGCTCCGCATCGCGGCCACCGTGCCGGAGCCGAACCGCGACCTGACGTTCGTCTTCTACGACCAGGAAGAAGTCGCCGCCGACCTCAACGGCCTCGGCAAGGTCGCCGAAGCCCACCCCGACTGGCTGGCCGGGGACTTCGCGGTACTCCTCGAACCCTCCAACGCGGAGGTCGAGGGCGGCTGCCAGGGCACCCTCCGGGTGCTGCTCCGCACCTCCGGCGAGCGCGCCCACTCCGCCCGCAGCTGGATGGGCTCCAACGCCATCCACACGGCCGCGCCGATCCTCGCCACGCTGGCCGCCTACGAGCCGCGCAAGCCCGTCATCGACGGCCTGGAGTACCACGAGGGCCTGAACGCCGTCCGCATCGAGGGCGGCGTCGCCAACAACGTCATCCCCGACTCCTGCACCGTGACCGTCAACTTCCGCTACGCCCCGGACCGGAGCGCGGAGGAGGCGCTGGCGCACGTGAAGGAGGTCTTCGCGCACTGCGCGGTCGACGAGTTCGTCGTCGACGACTCCTCCGGCGGCGCCCTGCCCGGCCTCTCCCACCCGGCCGCGGCGGCCTTCATGGAGGCGGTCGGCGGCCGCGCCATGCCGAAGTTCGGCTGGACGGACGTCTCCCGCTTCAGCGCCCTGGGCGTGCCCGCGGTGAACTACGGCCCCGGCGACGCCCTCCTGGCCCACAAGGTCGACGAGCGCGTCGAAACCAAGGCCATCCTCCACTGCGAAGAACGACTCCGCGCCTGGCTGACCTCCTGAATTCCGCTCCCCGACACCTTCGTGCGCCTACCCTGGCCGGACGATCGTCAGGAGGGAGCACGCTATGGCCAACCCTGAAAGCGGCCGCCGGAAGCCGGAGGAGCAGCAGCTCGGACCGGTGCTGCGGAGGCGGGGGCAGGTGCAGGCGGGCAGTACGACCGACCAGCGGCTGCTGGACTCGGCGGGGCCGACGGAGTGGGTCCACACCGATCCCTGGCGGGTGCTGCGCATCCAGTCCGAGTTCATCGAGGGCTTCGGGACGCTGGCGGAGCTGCCGCCGGCGATCAGCGTGTTCGGCTCGGCCCGTACTCCGGTGGACTCGCCGGAGTACGAGGCCGGCGTGCGGATCGGCCGCGCGCTGGTCGACGCCGGCTTCGCGGTGATCACCGGCGGCGGGCCGGGCGCGATGGAGGCGGCCAACAAGGGCGCCCGGGAGGCCAACGGGATCTCCGTCGGCCTCGGCATCGAGCTGCCCTTCGAGCAGGGCCTGAACGCGCACGTCGACCTGGGGCTGAACTTCCGGTACTTCTTCGTCCGGAAGACCATGTTCGTGAAGTACTCGCAGGGCTTCGTGGTGCTGCCGGGCGGCCTCGGCACGCTGGACGAGCTCTTCGAGGCGCTGACCCTGGTCCAGACCCAGAAGATCACCCGGTTCCCGATCGTGCTCTTCGGCACCGAGTACTGGCAGGGCCTGGTCGACTGGCTGAAGAACACGGTGGTGGCCCAGGGCAAGGCGTCGCCGCACGACCTGTTCCTCTTCCACGTCACCGACGACGTGGACGAGGCCATCGCCCTGGTCACCAAGGAAGTCGGGAAGTAACCCCGTTCCGTCAGGCGAGCCCCCGGCGGGCGACCGCCGGGGGGCGCAGGCCCTGGATGGAGCGGACCATGTCCAGGACCTGCCGGGTCTCGGCGACCTCGTGGACGCGGTAGACCTGCGCGCCCAGCCAGGCCGAGACGGCGGTCGTCGCCAGGGTGCCGAGCAGGCGCTCCTTGACCGGCCGGTCGAGGGTCTCGCCGACGAAGTCCTTGTTGGACAGGGAGACCAGGACGGGCCACCCGGTGGCCGTCATCTCGTCCAGCCGGCGGGTGGCCTCCAGCGAGTGCCGGGTGTTCTTCCCGAAGTCGTGCCCGGGGTCGATCATGATCGCATCGCGGCGGACGCCGAGTGCGGCCGCCCGCTCGGCCAGTCCGACGGTGACCCCGAGGATGTCCGCCATCACGTCCGCGTACTCGGTCCGGTGCGGCCGGGTACGGGGCTCCACACCGCCGGCGTGCGTGCAGACCAGCCCCACGTCGTAGCGGGCGGCCACCTCGGCCAGCTTCGGGTCCACCCCGCCCCAGGCGTCGTTGAGCAGGTCGGCACCGGCCTCGCAGACCGCCGCGCCGACCTCGTGCCGCCAGGTGTCCACGCTGATCACCACGTCGGGGTGGCGGCGGCGCACCTCGGCCACGAAGCCGACGGTGCGGCGGGCCTCCTCGGCCGCGTCCACGTGCTCGCCCGGTCCCGCCTTGACCCCGCCGATGTCGATGATCGCGGCTCCCTCGGCCACCGCCTGCTCGACCCGGTCCAGGGCCGGCTCGTCGCGGAAGGTGGCGCCCTGGTCGTAGAAGGAGTCCGGGGTCCGGTTCACGATGGCCATGATCACCGGCTCGTGGGTGTCGAACTCACGCCTGCCCAGTCGCAGCATCCGCTGTTTCCTCCTTTGAAGGTCCGCCTGCGACCTTAACCGCCGGGCGTCCGTGCGACGATCGAGACCCCGGAGGTGTCTTCGCCGGCCATGGCCGGCAAAGGGAGTGATCGTGTTCTGGTTCCTGCTGATCGCGCTCGTGGTGGTCGTCGCCGCGGTCACCCTCGCGGTGATCGGGGGCGGCGAGGAGGCCGTACTGCCGGAAGCCGCGCCCGAGCAGGTCGTGGACGGCCTGCCCGAACACCGGGCCGTCGTACGCGCCGACGTGGACGCCCTGCGGCTGCCGGTCGCGCCGCGCGGCTACCGGATGGCCGACGTGGACGAGGCGCTGGGCCGGCTCGGTGCCGAGCTGGAGGCGCGGGACGCCCGGATCGCCGAACTGGAGGCGGCCGCGGCGGCGGGCCCGCTCCCGCGCCCGCTCCCGGTCCCGCTCTCCAAGGAAGACCAGTGACCGCGCCGGTCGTCACCGCCGTCCCGGGGCCGGACGGGGCGCTGCGCTGCCCCTGGGCCCTGGCCACCGAGGACTACATCGCCTACCACGACGAGGAGTGGGGGCGGCCGGTCCACGGTGACGACGCGCTGTACGAGCGGCTCTGCCTGGAGGCGTTCCAGTCGGGGCTGTCCTGGCTGACGATCCTGCGGCGGCGGGAGGGCTTCCGGGCCGCCTTCGCGGGCTTCGAGATCGCGGCGGTCGCGGAGTTCGGTGAGCGCGACGCGGAGCGGCTGCTGGCGGACCAGGCGATCATCCGCAACCGGATGAAGATCGAGGCGACCCTGGCCAACGCGAAGGTGCTGGCCGGCTGGGAGCCGGGGCAGCTGGACGCGCTGATCTGGTCGCACGCTCCGGCCGAGCCGGCCCCGGTGCCGCACAGCACCTCCGACGTCCCGGCGGTGACCCCGGAGTCCACGGCGCTGGCCAAGGCCCTGAAGAAGGCCGGCCTGCGCTTCGTGGGCCCGACCACGGCCTATGCGCTGATGCAGGCGTGCGGCCTGGTCAACGACCACCTCTCGGCCTGCGCCTCCCGCGCCCGCGGCTGACCGCGGGCCGGGGAGGACGTCAGGCCGGGACCCGGTGGGGGACCCGGCGCGGAACCGGCGGGGACCTAACGGCCGAGGTACTTCGGGGCTTCCTTGGCCAGGAAGGCGGCCACCGCGATGGAGTGGTCCTCGGAGGCGCCGGCCAGGGTCTGCAGGGCGTCCTCCTTCTCCAGCGCGTCGGGCAGGGAGTGCGAGGCGCCGTACGCCAGCGAGGCCTTGATCCCGGCGTAGGCGACCGTCGGGCCGTCGGCCAGCGTCCGGGCCACCGCCGCCGCCTCCGCGGCCAGCGAGTCCGCCGGGACCACCCGGTTCGCGATGCCCAGCTCGTACGCCTCCTGCGCCTTCACCGAACGGGGGAAGAGCAGCAGGTCGGAGGCCCGGGAGGCGCCGATCAGCCGGGGCAGGGTCCAGGAGATGCCGGAGTCGGCGGTGAGCGCGACCCCGGCGAAGGAGGTGTTGAAGGAGGCGGTGTCGGCGACCACGCGGAAGTCCGCGGCCAGCGCGAACCCGAAGCCGGCGCCCGCCGCGACGCCGTTCACGCCCGCCACCACCGGCTTGGGCATCGAGGTGAGGGCCCTGACGATCGGGTTGTAGTGCTCGGCGACCGTGTTCATGGTCAGCGAGGTGCCGGACTCGCGGTCCGACATCAGGTTCCCGACGTGCTCCTTGAGGTCCTGGCCCACGCAGAAGGCGCGGCCGCCGGCGGCCGTCAGCAGCACGGCCCGGACCGCGGTGTCCCCGCCCGCCCGCTCGACCGCGTCCCGCAGCGCGACCTTCGCCTCGGTGTTCATCGCGTTCATCGCGTCGGGGCGGTTGATCGTGATCGTGGCGAGTCCGTCGGTCACTTCGTAGAGCACGCTGTCGGCCATGTGCGGGTTCCCCCTTCGTCGCGGGTGTCGTCTCGGGTCAGCATGGCGGAACCTCCGGTGCCCCGGGATGTCCCTTCGTGTGATGTGCATCAAAGATCAGGGACGCCCGATCCCCGTGGCGGGGGCGAAGTATCGCAGGCGGATCCCCGAAATGAGTGGTTTTGGACGAGCGCGTTGCCCAAGCGTTCCCGGCTGATGTTGGTCATCGGGTCCTGACATGCGGGATAATGGCCGGGAAGCAATGTGTTCGATGCCGGGTATTAGGCGCCTGAACGGGGCCGTCGGCTGACGATGAGCTGGTTTCAGGAAGGGGAACGAGCATGGCGGCCATGAAGCCGCGGACGGGTGACGGCCCGCTCGAGGTGACCAAGGAGGGGCGGGGCATCGTCATGCGCGTACCGCTCGAAGGCGGCGGTCGGCTCGTGGTCGAGCTGACCCCGGACGAGGCCGACGCCCTCGGCGACGCCCTGAAGAAGGTCGTCGGCTGAAGCGCCGACACCCTTGAATTTCACACGCTGCCCCGGTCGCCCCAAGCGACCGGGGCAGCGCTGTATCGGGCCCTTTCCGAGGCCCCGCCCCGCCGCCGTGTGGGCAGGCACCCCGCCGTGTGGGCAGGCGTGCCGTTGCCCGCACCCCGGCGTGCCGTTACCGGCACGTTCACCCCGGACCGGGCCGGGCCGCGCACCGCAGGGCAACGCTCAGCGCCGCACCGCACACAGCAGCCCGTCGCCCACGGGCAACAACGCCGCCTCCAGCGCCGGACTCTCCCGCACCGCGCGCAGCAGCTCGCGCACCCGCAGCACTTCCACCGGCTGGGCGGCCGAGTCGACCGTGCGGCCGTCCGAGAAGACGCCCTCGAAGCAGACCAGCCCGCCGGGGCGCAGCAGGCGCAACGATTCACCTAGATAGTCCAGCGATTCGTACGGGTCGCCGTCGCAGAACACGAGGTCGTAGCCGCCGTCGGCGAGGCGGGGCAGGACGTCCAGCGCCCGGCCGGGGATGAACCGGGCCCGGTTGCCGGCGAAGCCTGCCGCCCGGAACGCCTGACGGGCGAAGGCCTGCCGGTCGGGCTCGGGGTCCACGGTGGTCAGTACGCCGTCCGGGCGCATGCCGTGCAGCAGGTGGATGCCGGAGACCCCGGTACCGGTGCCGATCTCCGCGACGGCCTTGGCGTCGGCGGCGGCGGCGAGCAGGCGCAGCGCGGCCCCGGTGCCGGGGGAGACGGAACGCAGGCCCGCCTCCCTCGCCCGGTCGCGGGCCCATCGCAGAGCGTCGTCCTCGGCGACAAACGCGTCGGCGAACGCCCAGCTCGTCTGCCGGTTGCCGGTAATGACCCTCTCCTGTCCCCTTAGTTGGCGCAACGGTGACTGTATCCGCTGGTGATGGGAACCCGCAGATGGGACCGGGCGTTGGGGGAGGAGAGGGGGCATTCGTCCCCCGGCCCGTGCAAAGTTAGGGCAAAAACACTTATCCCGAGCTGACGTAGGGGGTGGCTATGGTAGGGGCTCCACTGGACACCACCAGAGCCGATAGGGGAGGTGCGGCTGCGCCTGTGGATCGTGGAGGCGTCTTCAGACGTCTCTTCTGGTCGGCGGGTGAGCCGAAATCCGTGACCGACAATGCTGACCGCTTCCACTCCGCCGCCACCGCGACCACCGCGAGCTTTGCCGATGCGGGCTCCCAGGCGTGGACCCCTCCCTCGTGGGAGGAGATCGTCAGCACGCACAGCGCCCGCGTCTACCGCCTCGCCTACCGGCTGACGGGAAACCAGCACGACGCCGAGGACCTCACGCAGGAGGTCTTCGTCAGGGTCTTCCGTTCCCTCTCCACCTACACGCCGGGCACCTTCGAGGGCTGGCTGCACCGGATCACCACGAACCTCTTCCTCGACATGGTCCGCCGCAAGCAGCGGATCCGCTTCGACGCGCTCGCCGACGACGCCGCCGAGCGGCTGCCCAGCCGCGAGCCGTCCCCGCAGCAGGTGCTGCACGACACGCACTTCGACGCGGACGTCCAGCAGGCGCTGGACACCCTCGCGCCCGAGTTCCGCGCCGCCGTGGTGCTCTGCGACATCGAGGGCCTGTCCTACGAGGAGATCGCCGCCACCCTCGGCGTGAAGCTCGGTACGGTCCGCAGCCGGATCCACCGCGGCCGCTCCCACCTGCGCAAGGCGCTCAAGCACCGCTCTCCCGAGGCCCGGGCGGAGCAGCGTGCGCTGGCCGGGGTCTCCGGTACGGGGGTCCTCGGCCGGTTCGGGGGAGGAGGCGGGACCGAGTGACCGGAGCCAGTCCTTCGCCGTCCCCGGCGGAAGCGCACCTCGGCGACCGGCTCGCCGCGCTGGTGGACGGTGAGCTGAGCCATGACGTGCGCGAGCGGGTGCTCGCGCACCTGGCGACCTGTGCCCGCTGCAAGGCCGAGGCGGACGCGCAGCGCCGCCTGAAGGCCCTGTTCGTGGAGGCCGCGCCACCGCCCCCGCCGGCCGCCCTGCTGGCCCGCCTGCAGGGGCTGCCCGGCATGCCCGAGGGGCCGGGCGGCTCCGGCCCGCCCGACCCTTTCGTGTTCGCGCTGCCCACCGCGCCGCCCGCGTCGCGGCCGCGGCAGGGCTTCCCGATCCATGAGGTGGGCGCCAGGCCCCGCCGCCGGTTCGCGTTCGTCGCGGCCGGAGCGGTCTCGCTGGCGGCCATCGCGCTCGGCGGGTCCCTGCCGATCGAGACCAGGGTCGAGCCGAACGCACGGGGAGAGGGCGGGGCGAACGTCACCCCGGCCGGCCGGCCGGCGATGACCGGCGGGGTGTTCCCGATGTCCGGCGGAGCCGTGGTGACGGCGGACATGGCCCTGCACGGGCGTGCCCCCAGCCCGGCCACCGCCGGTCCCGCCCAGGCCACGGCCTGGAGCCCCGCGGCCCGTCCCGGCCCGCTCCCGCCGTCCCCGACGGCCCACCCGGCCCGCCTGGGCCGCTGACCCGCCGCCCGCCTCACCGTGCCGGGGCCGGGCGGGGCGGGCTTGGCGGCCGCCCTGTGCTGCCGCGTGGGCAGGCGGCTGCACTGCGCCGCCGTGTGGGCCAGGCAGCAGCGATGCCGCCGCCGTGTGGGCAGGCGTGCCGCAGGGGCGGGGCTGTGCCTGAGCGGAGCCGCCCCGCAGCGGAAGTGCGAGCGGCCGTGTGGGCAGGCGTGCCGCAGGGCGTTGGGGGAGGGTGGGCACACGGCACCCCGGTCCGGCGCGGGTGCGCGCAGCTTCCCCGCCCCCGACCCTGCCGCCAGGGCAGCCCCGCCCAGCAGAGGGCCGGTACGGCCCGACCCCGCCCGGCCGGCCCGGGTCGGCAACCCGACCCCGGCCGGGTCGAGTGGGCGCACCGCCCGGCACCGAGCTGGTTGAATCCTCGGCAGATGCGCCGTCCGACGGTGCGTACGTACGCGGGGGAGTGCCCATGTCCGACAGCCAGGCGACCGACGCGCCCAAACCGGCCCCGGTGTGGTGGAGCCGGCCCGACGGCCCGGCGGAGGAACTCCCCGGCGACTCCGGTGCCCCAGAAGACCCCGCGAGCCCCGCCGGAGCCGGAGCCGCAAGGCCGGCCGCAGCCGACACCGCCGACGCAGCCACCGCGGCGGGCGAGCCGCAGGCCGTCGTGCCGGCGCCCCGGTACGACCCGTGGGGCGAGGCACCGCAGGCGCCGCTGCAGGTCTTCGACGGCGGCCGCCCCGCCCCCTCCGGACCCCGCCTGCGGACCCTCGTCGTCGCCGGTGCCGGCATCGCCCTGCTCGCCGGAGGCATCGGCGGCTACGCCGGGGTGCTCGCCGAGCGGCAGGCATCCACCCGTCTGGAACTCCCGCAGGCCGGACCCGAGGGCAAGGACCGGGCCCCCGACAGCGTGGCCGGGATCGCGGCCACGGCCCTGCCCGGGGTGGTGACCCTCCACGTCAGCGGGGGCGGCGGCGGTGCCGGAAGCGGCACCGGGACCGGGTTCGTGCTCGACGGCAACGGCCACATCCTCACCAACAACCACGTGGTCGCCGGCGCCAAGCGGATGTTCGTGACCTTCAGCACGGGCGAGAGCGTTCCCGCGGAGCTCGTCGGCCGCGACACCGGCTACGACCTCGCGGTCGTCAAGGTCAACGGGGTCCGCGGCCTGCGCCCGCTCGCCCTCGGAAACTCCGAGAACGTCAGGGTCGGCGACCCGGTGGTGGCCATCGGTGCGCCGTTCGACCTCTCCAACACCGTCACCTCGGGAATCATCAGCGCCACCGGCCGCCCCATCACCGCGGGCGGGGACGAGGGCGACGGCAGCGACGTCAGCTACGTGGACGCCCTGCAGACCGACGCGCCGATCAACCCCGGCAACTCCGGCGGTCCGCTGCTCGACGCCCGGGCCCGGGTGATCGGCATCAACAGCGCCATCCGGGGCGCCGAGAAGGGCGGCACCGGCGCGCAGCAGCAGAGCGGCAGCATCGGCCTCGGCTTCGCCATCCCGGTCAACCAGGGCAAGCGCGTGGCCGAGGAGATCATCCGCACCGGGCACGCCACGCATCCGGTCATCGGTGTCACCCTGGACATGCGGTACGAGGGCGACGGCGCCCGGGTGGGCGCGCGGTCGGCCGGCGGCCCGGCCGACCGGGCCGGCATCGAGGCCGGTGACGTGATCACCCGGGTCGACGGGCAGCGCGTGCACGGCGAGGACGAGCTGATCATCAAGATCCGCGCGCACCGCCCGGGCGACCCGCTCACCCTGACGGTCATCCGGGACGGACG
The DNA here is from genome assembly GCF_040684755.1 of Streptomyces sp. NPDC089799. NCBI lineage: Bacteria > Bacillati > Actinomycetota > Actinomycetes > Kitasatosporales > Streptomycetaceae > Streptomyces > Streptomyces sp. NPDC089799. Next base: position 113,231 of record NZ_JBFBGR010000023.1, read on the forward strand.
GGAACGGACCGTGGAAGTCACCCTCGGTTCGGCGAACGGCTCGTGACATCCACGGATCAGGGTGGATCGAGGTGTCGACGTACGGAGAACGCCGGGTACCGTTGTCGGGGCCCGAAGGATGAGAGCCGAGGAGCGGCAACGTGTTCAACGACATAGGCGGCCTTGAGCTGGTCACCATCGTGGTGCTCGCGATCCTCGTCTTCGGCCCGGACAAGCTGCCGAAGGTCATTTCCGACGTCACCGGCTTCATCCGGAAGATCCGCGCGTTCTCGGACAGCGCGAAGCAGGACATCCGCTCGGAACTCGGCCCCGACTTCAAGGACTTCGAGTTCGAGGACCTGAATCCGAAGACGTTCATCCGCAAGCAGCTGACGGAGAACGAGGACCTGAAGGAGATCCGCAGCAGCTTCGACCTGCGCAAGGAGCTCAACGAGGTCACCGACGCGGTCAACGGCCAGGAGACGGAGTCTCCCGCGGGCGGGACCACCAGCCTGGAGAAGAAGCCCGAGGGCCCCGCCGCCGCGCCGCGGACGGCGGCGTACGACCTGGACGCGACCTGAGGGACGCGCGGTCGGCCGGGCAGGCCCGGGGCGCGGTCGGGCGGGCGTGAAGGAGCCCGTCCGCGACGGCACGCATGAGGGCCACCCGGGGGGTTCTGTCGCCGCTTGCCCGGTCGGGGCGGGACGGGTGGCTATTCTCTCCATCTGTCCGGACGCAGGCCGCCCGTGGGTGGGGGTACCCCCAGCGAAGCGAGGGGGAGGGCCGTTCCGGATCCCACGGAACGAGAGGCCGCGCAGATGGAGACCACCAGTAGTAGCCGGGTAGGGGCGCAGCCCGCCGCGGAGGAGGGAGCTCCCCCGCAGCCGGAGCAGCAGGCACCGCCCGCGCCCGTGTCCGCCGAGGCGCAGCAGCAGCCGCAGGCCGAGGACCGGGCCGCACCCGCCGGGGCGGCGCAGCAGCCCGTGCCGGCCGCCCGTCGGGCCGCCGAGGGCTACCTCAGGGCCGATTTCCCCTGGTACGGGCTGGACGAGGCGTTCACCGGGCCACGCTGGCTGATGCAGGTCGGCACGGGAGCCGACGGCACCGTCGAGCACGGTTCGGTCGGCCACGGCGACGAGCCGTCGGTGCGGGGCGAGATCGCCACCGGCGAGAAGGAGCGCTTCGCAGTCGTGATCACGGTCGCCAGCAACCCGCTGCGGCGCAGCGGGGACGGCACCGGCGTGCTGGAGGCCACCTCGGTGTCCTCGGCGGCCTGGCTGGCCGGCTCCGGGCTGCTGGCCTTCACCTGGCCGGGGCAGATGGACCACCAGCGGCGCAGCGACTGGCTGGACCAGCAGACCGAGGCGGCGTGGGAGCTGGCCGACGACCTGGCGGGGCCGGACTGGTCCTCGCTGTCGCTGCCGGTGGACGGCGTGCCGGTGGCGTTCCACTACCGGGAGTCCGAGTTCGGCTGGGTGCTGGCGGGGTCCACGCCGGCCGGGGTGCACGTGGGGGCGTACGGGCGGGGGATGAGCGCGTACGGGCTGGCGTTCGCGCAGACCGATCTCGCGGGGTACGCGTAGCCGGTCCGGGTACGGCGACGGCCACCGCCGGAGGCGGTGGCCGTTTTCACGCTGCGATCCCTGCGGGACGCCTGCCCCACACCGGGGGCGGGGCGTCAGAACTTGTTGCGCGGGGTGATGCCCAGGGACATGCCGGCCAGGCCGCGGGCGCGGCCGCCGAGCTTGCCGGCGATGGAGCGGAGGGCGGAGCCCGCCGGGGAGTCGGGGTCGGCGAGCACGACCGGGCGGCCGTTGTCGCCGCCCTCGCGGAGCCGGACGTCGATCGGGATCTGGCCGAGGACCGGCACCGTGGCGCCGACCGTCTTGGTCAGGCCGTCGGCCACCATCTGGCCGCCGCCGGTGCCGAACACGTCCACCATCTCGTCGCAGTGCGGGCACGGCAGGCCGGACATGTTCTCGACCACGCCGACGATCTTCTGGTGGGTCTGGACGGCGATCGAGCCCGCGCGCTCCGCGACCTCCGCGGCGGCCTGCTGCGGGGTGGTGACCACCAGGATCTCCGCGTTCGGCACCAGCTGGGCCACCGAGATCGCGATGTCACCGGTGCCCGGCGGCAGGTCCAGCAGCAGCACGTCCAGGTCGCCCCAGAAGACGTCGGCCAGGAACTGCTGGAGCGCTCGGTGCAGCATCGGGCCGCGCCACACCACGGGCGCGTTGCCCGGGGTGAACATGCCGATGGAGATGACCTTCACGCCGTTCGCCGAAGGCGGCATGATCATGTTCTCGACCTGGGTGGGCCTGCCGTCCACGCCGAGCATCCGCGGCACGCTGTGCCCGTAGATGTCCGCGTCGACCACGCCGACCTTCAGACCGTCCGCGGCCATCGCCGCGGCCAGGTTGACCGTCACCGAGGACTTGCCGACGCCGCCCTTGCCGGAGGCCACCGCGTACACGCGGGTCAGCGAACCCGGCTTCGCGAAGGGCACCTCGCGCTCGGCCTGGCCGCCGCGCAGCGCCGTGGCCAGCTCCTTGCGCTGCTCGTCGCTCATCACGTCGAGGGTGACGTCCACCGAGGTGACCCCGGCGACCTTGAGCACGGCCTCGGACACGTTCTTGGTGATGGTGTCGCGCATCGGACAGCCCGACACCGTCAGGTAGACCGTGACGGCGACCGCGCCGCCGTCGCCGATCTCCACCGATTTGACCATGCCGAGCTCGGTGATCGGCCGGTGGATCTCGGGGTCGTTGACCGTCGCCAGGGCGTCGAGGATCGCGTCCTGCCCGGGCGCGGCGGCAGCGGGTGTGTCGGTAGCCATGCCCCGATGGTACGGCTCGGTAGCACGCCAACCCCAAGCCCGCTAGCGGTCGCCTTCGTCACTCTTCGCCGGGAACAGCCGCCGCTCGTCCATCTCCTTGATCAGATCCTGGAACTCCGACCTGATCCAGTCGCGCGTCGCCACCTCGCCCAGACCCATCCGCAGCGCCGCGATCTCGCGGGTCAGGTACTCGGTGTCGGCGATGGACCGCTCGTTCTGCTTGCGGTCCTGCTCCAGGTTGACCCGGTCCCGGTCGTCCTGCCGGTTCTGCGCCAGCAGGATCAGCGGGGCGGCGTAGGAGGCCTGGAGCGACAGCATCAGGGTCAGGAAGATGAACGGGTACTGGTCGAACCGCAGGTGCTCGGGCGCGAAGATGTTCCACAGCACCCACAGGATGATGACCAGCGTCATCCACACGATGAACCGGCCGGTGCCCAGGAACCGGGCGATCTTCTCGGAGAACCGGCCGAACGCCTCCGGGTCGTACACCGGTAGCCACCGCCGCCGGTCCGGCCGCGGCTGGTCCAGCCGCACCCGCGACCTGGTCAGCGCGCTCGACCCGGTTCCCGCCGAGCCCGACCGGGACCGCAGCCGCTCGGCGGCCTCTTCCTCCCGGCCCGAGAGCCCGTGCTCGCGCGCCTGCTCGCGGGCGTGCTCGCGCGCCAGCTCGCGCCGCACCCGGATCTGCTCGCGGCGCCGCTCGCGCGCCTGGTCGCGCCACCGCTCAGCGCCCACCGGGCACCTCCTCGGCGTGGTAGTCCGTCTCCCGCCAGTCGTCCGGCAGCAGGTGGTCCAGTACGTCGTCCACGGTCACCGCGCCCAGCAGCGAGCCGCTCTCGTCGACCACCGGCACCGCGACCATGTTGTACGCGGCGAGGTAACTGGTCACGGCGGGCAGCGAGGCGTCCGGCCGGAGCGGCGGCAGGTCGGTGTCCACGATCGAACTGACCAGGGTGAACGGGGGGTCCCGCAGCAGCCGCTGGAAGTGCACCGTGCCCAGGTACTTGCCGGTCGGCGTCTCGTCCGGCGGCCGGCACACGTACACCTGCGCGGCCAGGGCCGGCGACAGGTCGGCCTGCCGGACCCGGGCCAGGGCGTCGGCGACGGTGGCATCGGGGCGCAGCACGATCGGCTCGGTGGTCATCAGACCGCCCGCGGTGTTCTCCTCGTACGACAGCAGGCGGCGCACGTCGGCCGCGTCCTCGGGCTGCATCAGGGTCAGCAGCCGCTCCTGGTCGTCCTCCGGCAGCTCGGAGAGCAGGTCGGCGGCGTCGTCCGGGTCCATCGCCTCCAGGACGTCGGCGGCCCGCTCCTCCTTCAGCTTGCCGAGGATCTCGATCTGGTCGTCCTCGGGCAGCTCCTCCAGGACGTCGGCGAGCCGGTCGTCGTCCAGGGCGTTGGCCACCTCGGCGCGCCGCTTCGGCGTCAGGTGGTGCAGTACGTTCGCCAGGTCGGCCGGGCGCAGCTGCTCGAAGGTCGCGAGCAGGTTCTCGGCGCCCTGCCCGTGCTCCTCCAGGGAGAAACCGGTGACCGCCGACCACTCCACGGTCAGGGTCTCGCCGCGCCGGCGCAGCGCCCCGGCCTTGCCCTTCCGGACGAAGATCTTGTCGATCTCCCAGTCGCGGCGGGCCGGGAGCTGCTGGATGGCCACGTCCAGCACGGTGACCTCCTCGCCGCCCTCGACCAGCTTCACCCTGCGGTCCAGCAGTTCCCCGAGGACCAGCCGCTCGGTGGGGCGCTGCTCGAAGCGCCGCATGTTGACCACGCCGGTGGTGATGACCTGGCCGCCCTCGACGCTGGTCACCCGTGTCATCGGGAGGAAGATCCGGCGGCGGCTGACCACCTCGACGACCAGGCCCAGGATGCGGGGCGGGCGGCCGCCGACGCGCAGCATCGCGACCAGGTCGCGGACCCGGCCGACCTGGTCGCCGTTGGGGTCGAAGACGGGCACGCCCGACAGGTGCGAGACGAAGATCCGCGGGGCGCCTGCAGCCATCCGAGCGCCTCCTGGAGCGTGGTCGTGGGCGGGGTCGTGTCCTGACGGTGCGGGGCCGGTTCTCCGCGGTGTCCCTTCCGCCGGTCCCCGGGCCCCGGGGGTCCAGGGTCAGGCTAGCCCGTGGGCCCCGGATCCGCGCTGGTGGGGCGCCCGCCCGGGGACCGGCGGGCGAACCCCGGCCGGGTACGCTGCCTGCTGCCCGGCAACGACGACGAGAGGCACCCGCCCGTGATCCACAGCTCCCCCGCCGCACGGCTGCGCCGGGCCGCCCTCGCCGGGGCCCTGTGCGCGGGCCTCGCCGTCTTCGGCACCGGCTGCACGGGAGAGGATCCGGACAAGGGCACCAACGGCGTCGGGAAGCTGTCCGCGGAACAGATCGAGGACAAGGCGCGGGCCGCGGCGGAGGCCGCCGACTCGGTGCGGCTGTCCGGCACGGTGGTCAGCGGCGGCAAGTCCTTCACCCTCGACATGCGGCTGAAGTCGGACGGCGGCTCCGGCGAGGTGAAGTCGAAGGACAACACCTTCCAGCTGCTGCGGCTGGGGGAGGAGCTCTACCTGAAGGCGGACGCGGCCTTCTGGGGGCAGTCCGAGGCGGCCGGGAAGCTCGGCGACAAGTTCGTGAAGGTGCCGGAGGGCGACCCCTCGTACAAGCAGCTGCGCGGGTTCACGGACATGGACGTCCTGCTGGACGGGCTGCTGGGGCTGCACGGGAAGCTGGCGAAGGGCTCGTACACCACGGTCGGGCACACGAAGTCGGTGATGGTGACGGCGGACAAGGGCGCGGGCGGCCGGCTGACGGTCTCGCTGGAGGGGACGCCGTACCCGCTGCGGATGGAGCGGGCCGGGGGAGCAGGGACGGTCGAACTGGCGGACTGGGGCACGAGGTTCCAGATCGAGGCGCCCCCGGAGGACCAGACGGTGGACTACGGCTCCCAGCTGCCGAACACGCGCGGAACAGGCACCGGCACCTCCTCGGGGTCCGGGTCCGGTTCGGGCCAGGGCTCCGACCCCTCCCAGGGCTGACCCGGCCGCGCGGCGATCCGGTGACCCGGCGGTACGGCGATCAGACGATCCGGCGCCCTGACCGGGCCGCCGATATCCTGAGGTCGAGATCGGGGGCTTTCCTCTCGCGGAAGGCAGCACGATGAACCGGCACCGACAGCCGAACCGGCACCGACACCTCGTCCTCCTCACGGCCCCGCTCCTCGCCCTCCCGATGGCCCTCGCACCCGCCCCGGCGGCATGGGCCGGGACCGCCGCGGCGGCCGGGAGCGTGCAGGCGGTGAAGGTCACCAAGGTCGAGGTGGTCACCCTGCTGAAGTCGGGGGAGACGATCGAGTGCAACGGCACGCCCGTGGCCATGGCCTTCGACGGAAAGATCACGGCGACCGGGCCGGGGACGGTCCGCTACCACTGGACCGTGGGCACCGGCCGCGCCCGGATCTCCCCGGGAGCCGTCACCTTCGGCTCCGGCACGGGCACCAAGGCCGTCCTCCAGGTCTTCGACGTGCCGGCACCCAAGAACGCCAAGTCGGTGACCGCTTACGTCACCCTGCACCTGCCGGACCAGAAGAAGAGCGCCCGCAGCGAGCAGGTCACCTTCCCCTGCAGGAAGTGAGCCGGCGGAAGGACCGTGCCGGACCTCCTGCCACTTCCTCCCGCTACTTCTTCTTGCGCTTCAGCAGCAGCTTGGGCAGACCCGCCGGGATGGGACGCCGGGTGATGCCGGGGGACGGCAGCGGAGCGGCGGCCAGGGAACCGGCCGGCAGGTCCGTTCCGGCCGACTGCGGTTCCAGGCGCAGCAGGCGGCACTCGCGGGCCCAGCGCTCCGTCATCCGCTCCGAGTCCGGCGCGTTCAGCCGCTTGCCCTTGAGCTCCGCGACCGCCGCCTCCCACGCCTCGCTGCCCGGCGCCAGTTCGCTCACCCGCGCGGTCCAGGCCACCAGCCGACCGCCCTTGTCCTTGCTGCGGACGGTCACCTCGGCGGTGCCCCCGTCGGCCAGCCCCGGGAACGGCTGCTCCCCGGGCCCGTCGCCCAGCACGTGCGCAGCGCCGTCGACCCAGGCGTGCCACAGCGCCCGGTCGGGGCCGGTGCCCCGGACCCAGATGAGGCCGGACTTCTTGGTGGCCTCCTCGACGAGGGCCAGATCGAGTGCGCTGAGAGTCATGCGCACAGAGTAGGCGACGGTGTGCGGCGCGCCCGGAGCCGTCCGCCAGGCGGCCGCGGGCGGGTGACCGGCGGCCGCGGGCGGGTGACGGGTCCTACAGCCAGCCGTTGCGCCGCAGCGTGCGGTGGATGGTGAAGCAGGCGCCGATGATCGAGACCATCACCATCGGGTAGCCGTACTTCCAGTGGAGTTCCGGCATGTGGTCGAAGTTCATCCCGTACACGCCGCAGATCATGGTCGGCACCGCGATGATCGCCGCCCACGAGGTGATCTTGCGCATGTCCTCGTTCTGCGCCACCGTCGCCTGCGCCAGATTGGCCTGCAGGATCGAGTTCAGCAGCTCGTCGAAGCCCATGACCTGCTCGTGGACCCGCGCCAGGTGGTCGGCCACGTCCCGGAAGTACTTCTGGATGTCCGGGTCCACCAGGCGCATGGGCCGCTCGCTGAGCAGCTCCATCGGCCGCATCAGCGGGGACACGGCCCGCTTGAACTCCAGTACCTCGCGCTTGAGCTGGTAGATCCGCCCGGCGTCCGAGCCGCGCGGCGCGCCCTTCCCGGCCGGGGCCGCGAAGACCTCGCTCTCCACCAGGTCGATGTCGTCCTGCACGGCCGCGGCCACCGCGATGTAGCCGTCCACCACGTGGTCGGCGATCGAGTGCAGGACCGACGAGGGCCCCTTGGCCAGCAGTTCGGGCTCGTCCTCCAGCCGGTGCCGCAGCCCGCGCAGCGAGCCCTGCCCGCCGTGCCGGACGGTGATGACGAAGTCCGGGCCGGTGAAGCACATCACCTCGCCGGTCTCCACCACCTCGCTGGTGGCGGTGAGTTCGTCATGTTCGACGTAGTGGATGGTCTTGAAGACGGCGAAGAGCGTGTCGTCGTAGCGCTCCAGCTTGGGCCGCTGGTGGGCGTGCACCGCGTCCTCGACGGCCAGCGGGTGCAGGCCGAACTCCGCGGCGATGCCCGCGAATTCGGCCTCGGTGGGCTCGTGCAGACCGATCCAGGTGAAGCCGCCGTCCCTGCGCACCTCGCGCATCGCCGCGCGCGGGGTCGGGCAGGCCGCCCGCGGCAGCCGGCGGCCGTCGCGGTACACCGCGCAGTCGACCACGGCGCTGCTCGCCGAGTGGTCGCGGGTGGTCTCGTACCCGGGCTGGACGGGGGTGGACTTGCGCAGCGAGGGGCGGACGACTGCGCGCAGGTCACGGATCATCGACATGGCTGGCTCCTCCGCACGGCTGCGAACCGTGCAAATGGGAGACCTTCCGGCGGGCCCTCGCAGGTTCTGCGGCGCGGAACGCGCTACCGCTGCGGGGCGGCGGAAGGAACAGGACGACGGGAGACGAGGTGGCCGGTACTGCCCGATCGACTTCGATCCATCGCAGCCCCACCTCCTCCGGCCGGTCCCCCGTGAGGGACGTCCAATCCAGCGGTCAACACTATCAGCCGACAGGTGGTCAAAACCCTCCCTTTACCCGTCTCATATGAGTTCTATGCTCGCGGCATGGCAGATCTCCTGGCACTTGTCGAAGCCCGGCTGCGCACCGCGCTCGGCGAACCCGACGCCCGCGCCGCCGTCACCTTCCTCGGCACCGACCGCATCGAGGTGCTCCGCTTCACCGGCGGCGGCCTCGTCCGCTACGCGACCCTCGGCATGTCCGCCCAGCCGATGGGCGATCCCACGGTGGTGGTCGCCGACCCGGTGCGCGGTCCGCGCGCCGAGCTGCTGCTCACCGTCCGCACCGGGCACGCGGACACCGACAAGGTGCTCCGCCCGCTGGCGGTGCTGGCGGCCAGCCCCCAGGTGGAGGGTCTCGTGGTGGCCCCCGGCGCCTCGCTGGACCTCGGCGAACCGCTCTGGCCCGGGGCGCCGTTCAGCTCGGTCCTGGTGGCCGAGTCGGGCGGGCTGGTCGAGGACCTCGCGCTGGACGAGCCCATGGACCCCGTACGGTTCCTGCCCCTGCTGCCGATGACGCAGAACGAAGCGGCGTGGAAGCGGGTGCACGGCGCCGCGGCGCTCCAGGAACGCTGGCTGGCCCGGGGCACGGACCTGCGGGATCCCCGGCGGCAGGCCGTCGCCCTGGACTGAGGCCGGGCCCCCGGAGAACGGCCCGAGGAGTACGGAAGGCATCCGGACGGGTGATCGTCCCTTGACGCGGCTCCGGCCGGAGAGGAACGTGGCTTCCCATGAGGGGCGAACCGTCTTGCCCGAAGTGCGGTCGCCGGGTCAGGGCGCCCGGTCTCTTCTCCGACTCCTGGCAGTGCTCCGTGCACGGCCCCGTCCAGCCCCTGCAGCCCGTCGTCCCGCCCAGCGTGGAAGGGCTCGGAGTGATCGCCGCCCGGGCCCGGGTGCCGGTCTGGATGCCCTGGCCGCTGCCGATCGGCTGGCTGTTCACCGGTGTCGCCGCCGCCGGGGACGACCGCAGTGGCGGCCGTGCCACGGCGGTGGCCTGCTCGGGCCCCGGCCCGGTGGGCGGCATGGGCGAAATGGTGCTCGTCGCGGAGGAACTCGGGGTGGGCCTGGGTGCGCGGTACGCCGGCATCGACGGCCCCGACCCCGGCGCCTACCTGAACGTGTCCCGCGCGCCCGACGCCAAGGTGATCGCCGGTGGCCGGCCGACTCCGCTCTGGCACGTCTCCGGCGCGCCGGAGGACCGGGCCGTCTTCGTGGGAGAGGCCCGCGGGATCTGGCTGTGGGCGGTGGTCTGGCCCGAGCAGTCGGGTCTGCTGATGTACGAGGAACTGGTCCTGGCCGACCTGCGGGACGCCGGCGCCGAGGTCGAACTCGTCCCCTGCGGCGCCCTCAGCCCCCGCATCCTCGCCAACGACTGAACGCGACCGTGTCCGGAGCGGGGTCGGCTCCGGACGGTCCGTGCCCGTTCGACGGGTATCCTGAGGTGTCCCCGTCCGCCGCAACCCTGGAGCCGTGCCGTGCGCATCGATCTGCACGCCCACTCCACGGCATCCGACGGTACGGACACCCCCGCCGAGCTGGTCCGCAATGCGGCCGCCGCCGGGCTGGACGTCGTGGCGCTGACCGACCACGACACCGTGCGCGGGTACGCCGAGGCCGTCGCGGCCACGCCGCCCGGCCTGACCCTGGTCACCGGGGCCGAGCTGTCCTGCCGTCTCGACGGCATCGGACTGCACATGCTCGCCTACCTCTTCGACCCCGAGGAGCCGGAGCTCGCCCGTGAGCGCGAGCTCGTCCGGGACGACCGGACGCCCCGCGCCCTGGCCATGATCGGCAAGCTGCAGCACCTCGGCGTGCCGGTCACCTGGGAGCAGGTCTCCCGGATCGCCGGCGACGGCTCCGTGGGCCGGCCGCACGTCGCCACCGCCCTCGTCGAGCTGGGCGTGGTGCCGGACGTCTCGGCCGCGTTCACGCCGGAATGGCTCGCCGACGGCGGCCGCGCGTACGCCGAGAAGCACGAGCTGGACCCCTTCGACGCGGTGCGGCTGGTCAAGGCGGCCGGCGGGGTCACCGTCTTCGCACACCCGGCCGCGGTCAAGCGCGGCCGGTGCGTGCCGGAGAGCGCCATCGCCGAGCTGGCGGCCGCGGGCCTGGACGGCATCGAGGTCGACCACATGGACCACGACACCGCCACCCGCGCCCGGCTGCGCGGCCTCGCGGACGAGCTGGGCCTGCTGGTGACCGGCTCCAGCGACTACCACGGCAGCCGCAAGACCTGCCGCCTCGGGGAGTACACGACCGACCCCGAGGTCTACGGCGAGATCACGCGCCGCGCGACCGGCGCGTTCCCGGTGATGGGCACCGGCGGAACCGTCTCCGCCTGACCCTCCGCGCACCGGGGTCCCTCCGGCCCGCGCACGCGTCCTCCGCGCCCCGTGACCCGTACTGCCTCCCGGCCGTCCGGCCGTCCCTGCGGCGCACGCCGGACGCGTCGTGCCGGGCGGCCGCGTTCCGCCTCCTGCGTCCCGCGCAGCCGGTTCCGCGTGCCGCCGTACCGGACCCCACCCGTCGGCGCACCGCCGCGCCACCTTCCACTCGTACGACCACTCCTGCAAGGCATCTTTCGTGTTCGACTTCGCGGTCTTCGGATCCCTCTTCCTCACCCTCTTCGTGATCATGGACCCGCCGGGGATCACTCCGATCTTCCTCGCCCTGACGTCCGGGCGGCCGGTCAAGGTCCAGCGCCGGATGGCCTGGCAGGCGGTCTGCGTGGCCTTCGGCGTCATCGCCGTCTTCGGCATCTGCGGCCAGCAGATCCTGGACTACCTGCACGTCTCCGTGCCCGCGCTGATGATCGCGGGCGGTCTGCTGCTGCTCCTCATCGCGCTGGACCTGCTCACCGGCAAGACGGACGAGCCGAAGCAGACCAAGGACGTCAACGTCGCCCTCGTCCCGCTGGGCATGCCGCTGCTGGCCGGCCCGGGCGCGATCGTCTCGGTGATCCTCGCCGTGCAGAAGGCGGACGGCTTCGGCGGTCAGCTGTCGGTGTGGGCGGCGATCCTCGCCATGCACGTGGTGCTGTGGCTGGTGATGCGGTACTCGCTGGTGATCATTCGGGTGATCCGCGACGGTGGCGTGGTCCTGGTGACCCGGCTGGCGGGCATGATGCTGTCGGCGATCGCCGTCCAGCAGATCATCAACGGTGTGCTGCAGGTGGTCCAGGCCGCCTGACCCGGCGGCGCCCGGCCGCCTCAACGGTCGAAGGCCCCGCTCCCTGACCGGGAGCGGGGCCTTCGTCGTGTGGGTGCGTCGTGCGGGTCTCAGCAGGACGTGGACGCTGCCGGCCGGATGAGGATGCGCTGGCCGATCGCAGCGGCCTGCTGCACGATCCGGTTGACGGAGGCCGCGTCCACGACGGTGCTGTCCACGGCGGTTCCGTCGACGTCGTCCAGGCGCAGAATCTCGAAGCGCACGGCTTCTCCCTTCGTCGGTGTTCTCCTTGCACCCGGTCCAACGAAGGACGGAACGAAATCATTCCCTACGCTAAAGAAATTTTTTCACTGGCTAACGACTAGCCCCGGCGGGCGTCGACCGAGTCCCAGAACGAGGCCAGTGCTGCGGCGGTGGCCGAGGGGTCCTCGGCGTTGGGGGAGTGGTCCGTCCCCTCGACCACCACCCGGGCCGCACCCAGCCGCCGGGCCATGTCGTCCATCCACGGCACCGGCCAGACGTAGTCCGAGGACCCGGAGACCACCAGCTTGGGCAGCGGCACGCCGGCCAGCTCCGTGACGCGGTCGGGCTCGGAGATCAGCACCCGGCCGGTGGCGATCAGCTGCTCGGGCACGGTGGCCAGCCAGCGGTCGCGCAGGAAGGCGGCCAGCTCCGGCGGATCGGGGAGCGCGTCCTCGGGGTCCGCCGCGCGCATCGCCGCCCAGACCCCCGGCATGTCCTCGCGCATCACCTCCAGCGCGGCGACCAGCAGCTTCGTACGATCCTGCTGGGCCTCGCAGATCGCGCCGGGGCCGCTGCTCATCAGGGTGAGGCTGCGGAAGGGCGCGGCGTCGCGGATCACGGCGGTACGGGAGACCAGTCCGCCCAGGGAGTGCCCCACGAGGTGCAGGGCCGCCCCGTCGGGGTTCTCCCCGGCCACGACGGCGGCCTGGGCCAGCAGGTCACGGGCGAGCTCGTCCGGGGAGTACGCCGACTCCTCGCGCGGGCCGGGGCTCTCGTACTGGCCGCGGCCGTCGATCGCGACCACCCGGTACCCGGCCTCCGCCAGCGGCTCCAGCAGCCCGATGAAGTCCTCCTTGCTGCCGGTGAAGCCGGGCACCAGCAGCGCCGTGCCCCGGGCCGGCTCGCCGGCCTCGTGGACGGCGAACTCGCCACGGGTCGTCCGCAGGTGGCGGGCGCGGGCACGCGGGGGCAGCGTCAGGCGCGGCGGCTTGCTCATACGACGAGGTTACCGGCCGGTTCACCGCGCGGGGCGTGCTTGCCCTCCGTTTCCCCCGCGACCCGGCGGGAACGCGGACGGCCCCCGCGGGAACGCGGACAGCCCCGTGGGAACGCCGAAGGCCCGGCGCTCCGTGAGGGAGGGCCGGGCCTTCGGGTGGTGCGGGGTGCGCGGTCAGCGGCTGCGGCGGCTGCGGACCGGCTCGACCGGGGGAGCCATCTGGAAGTCGGGCTCCGGGGTCGCCGACACCGCGGGCTTGCGGACCCGCGGCCGGCGTGCCGGAGCGGGCTCGACCGGCGCGGCGGTCTGGAACTCCGCCTCCGCGGCGGCGGCCGCCGCCTTGCGGGCACGGGTCCGCCGGGGCGCCGCGGGGGCTTCCTCGGCGACCGGGGTCACCGGGGCGGCCTCGGCGGCCGGGGCCGCCTCCGCGGTCTTGCGGGTGCGGGTGCGGCGCGGCTTGGCCGGGGCCTCCTCCGCGACCACGTCGGCAGCCGGAGCCTCGGCGACCGGGGTCACCACGGCTGCCTCGGCCGCCTCGGCGGTCTTGCGGGTGCGGGTGCGGCGCGGCTTGGCCGGGGCCTCCTCCGCCACCGCGACGGCGGCCGGGGCCTCCGCGACCGGGGTCACCGGAGCGGCGACGACGGCCTCGGCGACCGGGGCCGCGACGGCGGTCTCCGCCACCGGGGCGGTACGGGCGACGCGGGTCCGGCGGCGACGCGGCTTGCGCGGCTCCGGCACGGCCTCGCCCGCAGGGGCGGCCGGCGCGGCCGGCTCGACCGTGGTCCCGTCGACCGGGGTGACCGCTCCCGCGGCGACCTCCGAGCCGCCACGGGTCCGCCGGCGCTGGCGCGGCGTACGGGTGCGCGCCGGGCGCTCCTCCGCCGCCGGAGCCGACGCGGCCGGCTTGCGGCCGCGGCCGCCGGTCTCGCCCAGGTCCTCGATCTCCTCGGCCCGCAGACCGGCGCGGGTGCGCTCGGCCCGGGGCAGGATGCCCTTGGTGCCCGCCGGGATGTTCAGCTGCTCGTACAGGTGCGGGGACGTGGAGTACGTCTCCTCCGGCTCGTGGAAGTCGAGCTCCAGAGCCTTGTTGATCAGCTGCCAGCGCGGGATGTCGTCCCAGTCGACCAGGGTGACGGCGGTGCCCTTCGCACCCGCGCGGCCGGTGCGGCCGACCCGGTGCAGGAAGGTCTTCTCGTCCTCGGGGGACTGGTAGTTGATGACGTGCGTCACACCCTCGACGTCGATGCCGCGCGCGGCGACGTCGGTGCAGACGAGCACGTCCACCTTGCCGTTGCGGAAGGCCCGCAGGGCCTGCTCGCGGGCGCCCTGGCCCAGGTCGCCGTGGACGGCGCCCGAGGCGAAGCCGCGGCGCTCCAGCTGCTCCGCGAGGTCCGCCGCGGTCCGCTTGGTGCGGCAGAAGATCATCGCCAGTCCGCGGCCCTCGGCCTGCAGGATCCGGGCGACCATCTCCGCCTTGTCCATCGAGTGCGCACGGAACACGTGCAGCGCGATGTTGGCGACCGTCGCGCCCTCGTCGTCCGGCGCGGTGGCACGGATGTGCGTGGGCTGCGACATGTAGCGGCGGGCCAGGCCGATGACCGCACCCGGCATGGTCGCCGAGAACAGCATGGTCTGGCGCTTGGCCGGAAGCAGGTTGATGATCTTCTCGACGTCGGGCAGGAAGCCCAGGTCGAGCATCTCGTCGGCCTCGTCCAGGACGAGCGCCTTCACGCTCGACAGGTCGAGCTTCTTCTGGCCGGCCAGGTCGAGCAGGCGGCCCGGGGTGCCGACGATCACGTCGACGCCCTTCTTGAGCGCCTCGACCTGGGGCTCGTACGCGCGCCCGCCGTATATGGCCAGGACGCGGACGTTGCGGACCTTGCCCGCGGTCAGCAGGTCATTGGTGACCTGGGTGCACAGCTCGCGCGTCGGGACGACGATGAGCGCCTGCGGGGAGTCGGTGAGCTGCTCGGGCGTGGCCCGGCCGGCCTCGACATCTGCGGGGACGACGACCCGCTCCAGCAGCGGAAGGCCGAAACCGAGCGTCTTGCCGGTTCCGGTCTTCGCCTGGCCGATGACGTCCGTGCCGGAGAGGGCGACGGGGAGGGTCATCTCCTGGATCGGGAAGGGGGACACGATGCCGACGGCCTCAAGGGCTTCGGCGGTCTCGGGAAAGATCCCGAGGTCTCGGAACGTAGTCAGGGTGCTGCCTCTTCTGTGAGACGCGGCGCGAGGCGGCGAGGGGGGTCGTACCGTGCCGGGCTTGAAGTACGTGCCGTAGAGCTGTGTACATACGAAGCTGCGCGGGACCACTGCCATCGCTCAAGCGCTCGTGCCGCTGAGGGGGCCCCTCATGGGAGATGGCACGCTTGGACGTGCGCACCACACCGAGGGCGGTCGGTTGGAGCCGATCGGGCCACCGACCGGGCATCCTCATTCGGATGCGCCTGCCGAAGTACTCGGCTGGCGCAATACCACTGTACCCCGGATTCGCGCAGCTGTGTCGGGTGAATTCACCTGGGCGACATCCCGGCCTGGGGTTCGAGCGGAGTCGGTGCGGGACCGGCCCGGGGCTGCCGGGCCCGTGCGGCCCGGCCGGGCAGGCCCTTCCCGGCCCGGTCCGGCGGGCTATTGTGCGGAGCATGTCGACCGAAGAAACTGCCCAGCCCCCGGCCGAAGGCCCCGCCGAGAACGCCGAGAACACCGAAGGCGCCACCGGAATCGCCGCCCAGGACTGGGCGGAAGCCTCCGCCTCGCCGCAGTACCGGGCCGCCGTCGTGGACCTGCTCGGCGCGCTCGCCTACGGAGAGCTCGCCGCCTTCGAGCGGCTCGCGGAGGACGCCAAGATGGCGCCCACCCTTGCCGACAAGGCGGAGCTCGCCAAGATGGCCTCGGCGGAGTTCCACCACTTCGAGCGGCTGCGCGACCGGCTCGCGGCGGTCGACGCCGAGCCCACCGCCGCCATGGAGCCCTTCGCCAAGGGCGTCGACGACTTCCACCGGCAGACCGCGCCCTCGGACTGGCTGGAGGGCCTGGTCAAGGCGTACGTCGGCGACTCGATCGCCAGCGACTTCTACCGCGAGGTGGCCACCCACCTCGACTCCGACACCCGCGCCCTGGTCCTGGGCGTGCTCGACGACACCGGCCACGGCAACTTCGCCGTGGAGAAGGTGCGGGCCGCGATCGAGGCCGACCCGCGGGTCGGCGGCCGGCTCGCCCTGTGGGCCCGGCGGCTGATGGGCGAGGCGCTCTCGCAGGCCCAGCGGGTGGTCGCCGAGCGCGACGCCCTGTCCACCATGCTGGTCGGCGGCGTCGACGGGATGGCCGCGGGTTTCGACCTGGCGGCCGTCGGCGAGATGTTCGCCCGCATCACCAAGGCCCACACCAAGCGGATGGCCGCGCTCGGCCTGGCCGCCTAGCCCGCCGCCCGCCCCTTTGGGGCCGGTCACGACGCGGCCCCGGGGCGGTGTGCTCCGGGGCCGGCACAGGGGAGGGATCCCGCTCGGGATCACTCATCCTCCCGACGGGAGTGAAAACGGAGCCCGGCGGGCCGACCTCCCCGAGCGGCCGACAGGCCGCAGCAGCAGCGACAGCACCACCGCCGACACCAGCGCCGCGCCGAGCAGGCTCGCGGCCGGCGAGTGGTGCCCCGGGCCCAGCGCGAAGACCGTCAGGTACTGCCCGAACAGGGCCCCCAGCACGCCGCTGACCAGCACCAGCCGTGGAGAGGGCAGCCTCGTGCCGAGCAGTCTCACGGCGACTGCGGACAGGGCCAGACCCACCAGGGCGGAGCCGAGTACTTCCAGCAGCAGCATGAGGGCCCTCCCACGGGGTCAGGGAAACCGGGTCACTGCCGGTCCTACCCGAAGCGGAAGAGACGGAAACGGCCCGGTGGGGTACCCCCACCGGGCCGTTCCTACACGATCGGGCACTCCGGACGGTGCCGGAGCGTCTGCTCAGACGGCGCCGAAGCCGACCTTGCGGGCGGTCGGCTCGCCGATGTCGACGTACGACAGGCGGTCCGTCGGCACCAGGACCTTGCGGCCCTTGGTGTCCGTCAGCGTGAGCAGCGCCGTCTTGCCCGTCAGGGCGTCGGTGACGGCGGCCTCCAGCGCCTCCGCGCTCAGCTCGGTCTCCAGCACGATCTCCCGGGGTGCGTGCTGCACGCCGATCTTGACCTCCACGGCTTGTCCCTCCGACGTCTCCGGGTCGCGCGATCACCGCGCCGTACTCGGACACATTAGCCCGGAGTGAGGACGCGGACGGCGTCCCCGGGACACGCTGGCAGCGAACAGCGGGGAACAGCCGGCAACAGTTCAGGGAGCGGCGGGAACGGCCGGGAACAGCAGGGGAGCGGCGGGAACGCCCGCGCGCGGCCGGGAACGCAGGGGAGCGGCCGGGACGGATCCCGGCCGCTTCCCGGCACCCCGCGTCAGTTCTGCTCGGCCTGCGGTTCCGCGCCGTGCAGCGGGAAGCCCGCGATGCCCCGCCAGGCCAGCGAGGTCAGCAGGCCGACCGCCTTCTCGCGCTCCACCGGGCTCTCGCTGGACAGCCAGTACCGGGCCACCACCTGCGACACCCCGCCCAGGCCCACGGCCAGCAGCATCGACTCGTCCTTCGACAGGCCGGTGTCCTCGGCGATGACCTCCGAGATGGCCTCGGCGCACTGCATGGACACCCGGTCCACGCGCTCCCGCACCGCCGGCTCGTTGGTCAGGTCCGACTCGAAGACCAGCCGGAAGGCGCCGCCCTCGTCCTCCACGTACGCGAAGTACGCGTCCATGGTCGCCGCGACGCGCTGCTTGTTGTCGTTCGTCGAGGCCAGCGCCCCGCGGACCGCCTGCAGCAGGTTGTCGCAGTGCTGGTCCAGCAGCGCCAGATAGAGGTCCAGCTTGCCGGGGAAGTGCTGGTACAGCACCGGCTTGCTCACACCCGCGCGCTCGGCGATGTCGTCCATCGCCGCCGCGTGGTACCCCTGAGCGACGAAAACCTCCTGGGCCGCGCCCAGCAATTGGTTGCGTCGGGCTCGGCGCGGCAGTCGCGTGCCCCGCGGGCGCGCCGCCTCGGTCTGCTCGATGGCTGTCACGCCGCCTCCCACTTTCTCTAGAACACAGTGCGCTGTGCGCCGCGCCCGCCATCGTACTTTTCGGTAACCGAATAAGGGGGGTCCGGAGCGAGATTTCTCGTCCTGCGGACGCCCGCGAGCGCTGGTCAGCGGTAGTCGTCGTCTTCGATGGCAACCACCCGCGCCTGTTCGGCGGCGTCCCCTTCGGCGGCTTCGCCGCGTTCGGGACCGGTGAGCGGCGCGTCCTCGTGCGGATTGAGCTCCGTGTGCTGCTCCGCCGCGTCCGCCTCGGGGGCCTCCGCGTCCAGTCCCTCCTCGAACGGTGTCCGGAAGGTGTCGGGCTCCGCAGGATCGACAGTCATGCCGCTCCCCTCTTTCCCTCGCTCCTCCTATGAGCCTAGGAGACACGGGAGTGCACCGCTACGTGGACCTGTGACTGCGGACACACCGGTTTCGGCCTTGATCGTCTCGTAACATTGGCGCCATGTCTTCCACCGAGCTACCGGGTGTACGTTCCGCCGCAGAGCTCCCCCCGCCGGTGGGCGGGGTCCGGGTGGCCGAAGGCGAGCGGTTGCGCAGCGTGGCGCTCCCCGGCCTCACCCTCACCGTCCGCTCACGCCCGCCCGCCCGGACCGGACTGCCGCCCGCACTGTTCGTGCACGGCCTCGGCGGCTCGTCGCTGAACTGGTCGGCGCTGATGGAACAGCTGGAGGACACCGTCGACGGCGAGGCCGTCGACCTGCCCGGCTTCGGGGACTCGCCGCCACCCGCCGACCGCGACTACTCCGTCACCGCCCTGGCCCGCGCAGTGATCCGGCACCTCGACGCGGCCGGCCGCGGACCGGTGCACCTCTTCGGCAACTCCCTCGGCGGCGCCGTCACCACCCGGGTCGCGGCCGTCCGGCCCGACCTGGTGCGCACCCTCACCCTGGTCTCGCCCGCACTTCCCGAACTGCGCGTGCAGCGGACCGCGGTGCCCACCGCACTGCTCGCGGTGCCCGGCGCGGTGTCCGTGGTCTCCCGGATGTTCCGCGACCTGACGGCCGAACAGCGCACCCGCGGGGTGATGGGCCTCTGTTACGGGGACCCCTCCCGGGTGACACCCGAAGGCTTCCGGGACGCCGTCGCGGAGATGGAACGCCGCATGGCCCTCCCCTACTTCTGGGAGGCCATGTCCCGCTCCTCGCGCGGCATCGTCGACGCGTACACCCTCGGTGGCCAGCACGGACTCTGGCGGCAGGCGCAACGGGTTCTCGCGCCGACGCTCCTGGTCTACGGTGGCCGGGACCGGCTCGTCTCGTACCGCATGGCGCGCAAGGCCGCCGCGGCCTTCCGGGGT
Source organism: Streptomyces sp. NPDC089799 (assembly GCF_040684755.1). Lineage (NCBI taxonomy): Bacteria > Bacillati > Actinomycetota > Actinomycetes > Kitasatosporales > Streptomycetaceae > Streptomyces > Streptomyces sp. NPDC089799. The sequence goes on from NZ_JBFBGR010000023.1 coordinate 132,475, forward strand.
TCGCGGTTGCTGACCCTGCCGGAGGCCGGGCACGTGGCCATGATGGAGTACCCCGACGTGGTGGCCGCGGCCTTCCAGGACCTGCTGCGGGACGACCCGGCCGGGCGTGAACCGCACACGGGCGAGGGCGAAGGCTGAGGATTCGTGGGACGACATAGTCGCAAGGCCCCGGCCCCCGGTCAGACCCCGCCCGCCCCGCCTTCCCCGGCGACCCCGCCCGCGCCCGCGGCGGGATACGGGCCCGGGACGGCCGGCGGCACGGCTGCCGGCACGGGCAGGGGCATGAGTGCGGGCACGGGCACGGATACGGGCACCGGCCGTCGGCGCCGCGCCGAACCCTCCGTGATCCACCGCGGCCACGGGCAGCAGCCCGGCCCGGACGTGCGCTCGGGTCACCCGGAGATGAGGGAGGCCGGCGGCGGCTGGGGAGCCGCACCCGGCAGCGGACCCACCACCGTCTACGGGGACTGGCGCGGGGTTCCGCGCCGGCCCGCGGCGCAGACCCCGGTGTTCGATGCCCCCCGCTTCCATGACATCGACATCGACACGGCCACCGGCACCGGCGCCATCGACACCGACACCCCGGCCTTCGGTACGCCGGCCTTCGGCACCCCGGCGTTCACCGCGGCCGCAGCCGCGGCCCCCCGGCCCGCCCCCGCACCCGGATTCCCGCAGACGGGCCGGGAGTTCCCGGGCGACCGCCCGGGGCCGCACGGCGACCCCGTCACCTCCACCGGCCCGCACACCCGGGTGGTACCGCCCACCCGGACCGCACCCGAGGCCGCTGCGGCGGAGCCCGGGACGCCGGGGACCCGGCGCGGGGTGAAGGTCCGCACCTACACCGGAGTTGCCGCCGCGGCCGTCACCACCGTGCTCGCCGTGGTGGTCGCCGGGCAGGTGACCGGCGACGACGGCCAACGGGTCGGCACGCACTCCGCCGGGGACAAGGGCGACCGAGCCGTTCCCGGGCAGTCCGCGGCGTCCCGTTCCGACGGGCGCGGCACCCCGGAGGCCGCCGGCGGTGCCGCGGCCGTGCCCGCGCCCGCGCCGGAGATGACGTACGACCAGAAGATGGCCGCGCAGTACCCGATCGACCCGAAGTTCGCGGGCCCGGGGACCTTCGACACCGTGCCGGGCGTCGCCAAGGCACCCGGCAAGGGCAAGCTGGTCCGCTACCGGGTCGACGTCGAGCAGGGACTCGGCCTCGACGGAGGGCTGTTCGCCGAGGCCGTGCAGCGCACCCTCAACGACGACCGCAGCTGGGCGCACAAGGGCGAGCGCACCTTCGAACGGGTGCCCTCCGGCGAGGTCGACTTCGTGATCACGCTGGCCAGCCCGGGGACCACCGGCGTCTGGTGCGCCAAGTCCGACCTGGACACCATCGTCGGGAACGTGTCCTGCGACTCCTCCAAGACCGAGCGCGTGATGATCAACGCCTTCCGCTGGGCGCAGGGCTCGGAGACCTACGGCGCGCAGGCGATGTACGCGTACCGGCAGATGCTGATCAACCACGAGGTGGGGCACCGGCTCGGCCACGGCCACGTCAACTGCACCACCCCGGGCGCGCTCGCGCCGGTCATGCAGCAGCAGACCAAGTCCCTCAACGTGGACGGCGTCTCCTGCAAGCCCAACCCATGGGTCTTCCCCGGCGGTTGACGGGGCGTCCGGCACGCTGAGCCGACCTCCTGGTTAGCGCGGTCGAACGCGAACCGTACGGGAAAGTTACGACTCTTCACCCCTTCCGGTGGGGGGGGGGGGGGCGGGCGGGGCCGCGCCCCCGCCCCGCGCGGGCGTATTATACCTGCCCGTCCTTCCTCGGCGCGCC